>NZ_SOGK01000030.1:0-45948 GCF_004564305.1 Cryobacterium sp. TMT3-29-2 | reverse complement strand
GCATACCAAGACTGGATCCATAGCTACAATCACCACAGGCCCCATACCGGCATCGGCGGCAAATCACCCATCGACCGCGTTCACAACGTCAATGGGAAGTACAGCTAGGCCTCCACGGCCGGTGCGGCCAGGGCGTGGTCGACGTCGGCCTGCTGGGCGGTCGTGAGCGACGCCTGCGGCTTGACGGTCGTGGCCGCGGCGGCACCGGCGGCGACGCCGCCGACGAGGTTGCCGAGCAATTCCCGGATGCCGAGGCCCATGGTCGACTTGAGCACCCCGTCGACCTCGGTGAAACCGGAGGCGACGTTCTTGGTCAGCTGGCTGGCTCCATCCGTGGAGATCACCGTCAGGTTGTCGATGTTCGACATCGGGGCGGCCAACTCGCGGGCGATCTCGGGCAGCATCTCCACCATGCGCAGCTGGATCAGCGCCTCGCTCTGCTCGGCGACGGCCTCGGCCGACAGCCGTGTGGCGGTCGCCTCCGCGGTACCGCGGGCCAGGATGGCGTCGGCCTCGGCCTGACCCTCCGCACGGAGAGCCTCTGCGTTCGCGATCCGGCTGTCACGGTCGGCGTTCGCTCCAGCCACGGCGGCCTCGGCGGCCGCTATGGCGGTCACCCGGATGCGGTACGCGTCGGCGTCGGCGATCGCGTTGACCTCGGACTCCAACTCGGCCTTGCGGAGCGACGCTCGCCGCTGGGCGGTGAGCTCCTGCTCCTGCACGATGGCCTGCTGCGCCTTGGCCTCGGCCAGTGGCTTGGCCGCGGCGGCTTCGGCGGCGGCCTTGTCGGTGTCCAGCTGCAGCGCGGCCTTCCGCAGTGCGAGCGTGTTCTGGGCCTCCGCGATGGCCTGTTCGGCCAGGATGGCGGCCTCCTGGGCCTCCCGGTTGGCCTGGTGCTCGGCCACCTCGGCCTGGCGGCGCACCTTGGCCTGCTCGGCGCGGCCGAGGTCGCGAATGTAGTCGTTCTCGTCGGTGATGCCCTTGATCTCGAAGGAGTCCACGTCGACACCCTGGTTGGCCAGGGACTCACGGGCGGTCGCCAGCACGGAGGAGCCCAGCTCGTCGCGCTTCTGGATGATGGTCATCACGTTGGTGCCACCGATCGAGGACCGCAGCGAACCGGACAGCACCTCCTGAGCGAAACCGTCGATGTTCTTGTCCTGGCCGAGGAACCGCTGCGCGGCGGCACGGATGGCCGCCGGGTCGTCGCCGACCTTCACGATGGCGACGGCTTCCACGGTGAGGGTGACGCCGTTCTGGTCTTGGGCGACGGCCGTGATCTCGATCGCCCGGCTCCGCAGGCTGATCTTGAACGCCTTCTGGAAGAACGGGGTGATGAACACGCCCTGGCCGTGCACGACGCGCTGCCCGGATTCCTCCATCGTTGCGCCGTCGACGATGGTCTTCTTCGACTTCTTGCCGGTGATCACCAGAGCCTCGTCCGGCCCCGCGTTCTTGTACACGGTCTTGGCGTAGATCAGGCCGATCAGGAAGACGACGATACCCAGGGCGATGAGGCCGGGAATGGGGCTGAGCAGGAATTCGAACATGGGGTCCTTCCGTTCCGCCGGCACGAAGATCATGCGCGTGGCCTGGCTCACCGCGCAGCGCGCGCGGGCACGAGACCCTCGAAGCCTACTGGTCCGGGTGCGGCGGAACCATTCCCTTTCGGGGGGTGCCGGTCAGAGCAGGCCGCGCTCGTGCGCGATGACCACGGCACGGGCCCGGTCGGTGGCTTCCAGCTTCTGATAGATGTTGCGCAGGTGCGTTTTGACGGTATTCGGGCTGACATTGTGCTTGCGGGCGATGTCCGCCACGGACTGGTGGAAGGGCAGCTCGCGCAGCAGTTCCCGCTCCCGCTCGGTCAGCCTGGCGACCGGGGCCTGAGCCGGGCGGGTCTCCCCCGGCGACCGCCCCGCCAGAGTCAGAATCCGGCTCGCGAACCCGTCCAGGTCCCCCAACCGGCCGATCCGTGCGACGAGCAGCACCACCCCGAGCCCGCCCGCGGCCAGAAATACCCTCTCGACGCGCAGCTGCTCGGCCAGACGCAGCGCCCGCACCAGCCGGGCATCCGCCTCGGCAGGTCGAGCGTTCTCCTCGGCGATGCCGGCCAGCACGATCCACGCGCTCACCAGCGTCGACCCACGCCAGCACCGGCTGGCCAATGTCGCGGCGGCTTCCAGAGCACCTCCGGCTCCGTGGCGGCCCCGGGCCGGCGGGTAGGCGATCGAGCGAAGCAGCACAACCTCCAGCGAGTCCGCGCCCAATACGGCCTCCACCAGGTGTGTGACCCGCCGGGCCTCCGCCCTCCCGTCCAGAGCACCGGTCAGATCGAACCAGGGAATGCAGCAGAGGCTCAGCACACGCGGTTGCGCGACGGCGTTCTCGCGCAGCAGCCGGTTCAGACTCTCGAGCTCCGATCGCGGCCTCGGGTCAGCCGCCAGCGCCGACAGGGCGAGCAGGGCCTGGGCAGGCACGGTCAGCCCGGAATCGGCCACCATCGGGTCGGCCCTGACCAGCCGCTCCAGCACGCTCGGATCGATCGGCTCGCAGCGTTCGTACCGTCGGATCTGCAGAGCCACCCACGCGCGGGCCGCGGCGCGGTCGACCGGCACCCCCGGCACGGATGTCCCGGCACCCGATGCGGGATGCGCTTGGGCATCCGTCGCCAGGGCCAGCTGATCGTCGATGAGGCCGGCACGGGCCCAGTCTCCGCGGCGGGCAGCGGCCGTGGCGGCGAGGTCGCCGGCGAGCAGGAACAGCCACGTGTAGCCCGCATTCCGCGCGGCCACAGTCACCATTCGCAGTCCCGCTTCGGCCTGCGCCGCCTCGCCCAGTCCGGCGCGGCACCAAGCCTCCGCGGTGGCAGCCAGCAGGTCGACGCCGAGGTCTGCCCGACGCCCTGGAGCGTTGCGGGCGGCGAGGAGCCCGGCTAGGCCGTTCCGGATCTCGTCGGACGTGACGGCGGAGAAGGCGGTGAGCGCCTCGATCACGACAGCCCGGGCGTCCGTGCCGGCGCCGGTGGGAAGTGGCGCCGTGAGTCCCGCCAGCAGGTGGCCCGCCCGCCCCCGATCGGGAAAGTACGGAGCGTCCAGGAGCAGCCTCAGGGTTGCCGCCACGGGTGAACCAGAGTTCTCGGCGAGCGCGGCCGGCTCGGCCAGGGCCCGGAGCACCAGGTCAGGTGTTCCCCGGAGTACGAGGTCGACACCGACAGTGTCGAGCATCTCGTCGACAAGGCCGGGCGACCGGGCTGCGAGCGCCTGCTCGAGCGCGTCAGTTCCGTCGGAACGACGCTCGAACCACCGGGCCGCGGTCTCGTGCGCAGCAGCCGCAGCCACGGCGTCCCGTCGCCACGCCTCGGCCTGCAGGTGCGCCAGCAGGACCGGGTGGATGCGATACCCCGCGGTTTCGACACGGCTCTCCCTGACGATCAGGGCGCCCGGCCCGGCCAGCCGATCCAGCACCGCCCCGGCATCCGCTCGTTTCGTCACCGCGACGGCCAGGTCGACCGGGATGACGGCCGTGACGGCCGCGCGGAGCAGCGTGGTCTCGTCCCCGTCAGCCCAACCGGCGATGACCTCCGACCGGAGGAAACCGGACACCGCGGGATGGTCACCGTCGAAGTCCCGCACCAGCCGCGCGGGATCATCGCTCCCCCGCAGGAACGGCAGGATCAGCGCGAGACCGGTCACCCAACCAGCGGTGCGCTGCAGCAGGATCGTCGTCTCCTCTTCCGTCAGGAGGACACGCTGCCTGGCTGCGAGCGCCGTCAGCTCCGTCCGATCGAACGCGAGGTCGGCCGGCGGCACGTCGACCAGCGCGCCTGCGGCACGCAGTCGCGTCACCCCCACGCCCGGCGACGTGCGCCCCGCGACCACGAGACGGATGCCGCCTGGCGCCGACCTGACCAGCTCGCCCAGCAGTCCCGGCCGATCCGCCTCGGCGCGGTCCAGCTCGTCGATGAACACGTACCTGGTCACCCCGTCGCCTGACACCCCCGAGGCGAGCGCACCCTCCCCGACCTGCCTGACCTCCCCGACCTGCCGCCAGACATCAGCGGGACGGACCTGCCCCGACATCGGCGCGCGCACCCAGGTGACCGGTTCCCCCGCACGCTGGAGGCGGCGTGCCCAGGCGGCCAGCAGGGTCGTCTTGCCGGAGCCCGCGGCGGCCCACAGTCCGACGCAGCGCACCTCACTCGCACGAACCTCACCGGCACGAACCTCACCGGCCCGCACCTCGCCGGCACGCACCTCGCCATCACTGAGACGATGAAGTGCATCGTGGAGCCGGGGCCTCTCCAACTCCATGGCCGAGGGAGCCGGGACGTCCGCGATGAGCACCGGTAGGACTGCCGGCGGTGTCACCGGCGGCACGGGCGGCAGGGCTACTGGTGGCAGGGCTACCGATGACTGTTCAGTTCCCGGCAGCCCGATCTGAGCCGGTACCCGATGCACGGTCATTGAGGCACGTCCTCCGTTCGCGGGGGTGGTCGATCAGCCTCGACACCTTAGCTCTCGGCCTGCCCCTCGGCTAGAGCTCCCGGTGCCGTCGGCCGGCGACAGTATGGGCACGAGCCAGCGAATTCATCCGTTTCGGGTGAGGGTGGCTCGGCCACCTGGACGTATGACAGTGGCACACGTCACGTGGTGGCGTGGTCGACGCTCAACGCTCGAAATCAGCAGTGCCCGAAGATGAGGAGAAAGTGCCATGGACTTCTGGGAAAACCTGTGGGGAACGATCTGGTTCTTCTTCTGGACCTTCGCGATCATTTCGTATTTCTTCGCCCTCTTCGGCGTCATCGTCGACCTGTTCCGCGACCGGCAGCTCAGTGGCTGGGCGAAGGCGGTGTGGTTCCTCGCCCTGTTCTTCGTGCCCTTCCTCACCGTGCTCATCTACGTGATCGCCCGGGGCAAGGGCATGGCGGAACGCAGCTCCAAGGAGTCGAGGGAGTACCAGGCGCAGACCGATCAGTACATCCGCACCGTCGCCGGAACCGGTTCCGGGGCCACGGAGGAGATAACCCGGGCGAAGGCCCTGCTCGATGCCGGAACGATCACTCCGGCCGAGTTCGACGCCCTGAAGTCCAAGGCCCTATCGAGCTCGTCCTACATGGAATAGTTCCTACTCGGGCTAGTTCCCGCCTCACCGAGAAAGGCAGAACCCCGCCAGCTCTCAGCCACCGAGAGTCTGGCGGGGTTTTCCTTGGGAGGTTCGGGTCCCCCGCAGGTTCCGCCAGTGTGTCCCGGCCTTCCCTAGCCGTCAAGGTTCACCCCGGGCTGAGAGGCCGGGCCCGGATCGGCACGGGCCGGCATGCGAAAGGGCGGTGGGATCATCCGCTGAACCGGATGCCCCCACCGCCCGTGCTGGGTCAGATGAGCTGGGTACTGCTGCGTCGTCAGACGACGTCGAGCGCGTAGCCCTCTTCCCCGTGCACGATGGTGTCCACTCCGGCCACCTCGTCTTCGTTGTTGATGCGGAAACCGATCGTCTTCTGAATGACCCAGCCGATGCCGTAGGCCATCACGAAGGAGAAGACGGCGATGCCGAAGGCGGCGATGAACTGCACCCAGAGCTGGTTCAGGCTCCCGGTGTCGAGGAGACCGATGCCCGAACCGAAGATGCCGATGTAGAGCGTTCCGATCATGCCGCCGATGAGGTGGATGCCCACCACGTCGAGCGAGTCGTCGAAGCCCCACTTGAACTTGAGATCGACGGCAACGGCGCACACCGCACCGACGAGGAGGCCGAGGACGATCGCCCAGAACGGGGTCAGGATGTTACAGGCCGGGGTGACGGCGACGAGTCCGGCGACGGCACCCGATGCGGCACCGATCGAGGTGGGCTTGCCGTCCTTGATCTTCTCGACGACCAGCCAGCCGAGGATACCGGCGGCGGGACCGACGAGAGTGTTGATCCAGGCGAGGGCGGCGACACCGTCGACGGCGGCTTCGGAGCCGGCGTTGAAACCGAACCAGCCGAACCAGAGGAGCGAAGCGCCGAGGAGGGTGAGCGGCACGTTGTGGGGCTTGGAGATGCCCTTCTTGAAACCGACCCGCTTGCCGAGCACCAGAGCGAGAGCCAGAGCTGCTGCACCGGCGTTGATGTGCACCGCGGTTCCACCGGCGAAGTCGTTGACTCCGAGGGCGGCGGGAGCCCACCCGTCGGCGAGGTTGAAGACCCAGTACGCGACCGGGAAGTACACCAGGGTCGACCACACGGCGGCGAAGATGATCCAGGCGCCGAACTTGGCGCGGTCGGCGATCGCCCCGGAGATCAGCGCGACGGTGATGATGGCGAAGGTGGCCTGGAAGCCGGCGAACGCCAGCCCGTTCAGGTCGGGCGAGAGCGAGCCGTCTTCACCGGCGCCGAGCAGTCCGCTCAGGCCGAGCAGCTCGGACGGGTTGCCGAGGAAGCCGGGGATCAGCGGCGGGCCGAAGACCAGACCGTAGCCGTAGAGCACCCACAGCACTCCGACGACGCCCATCGCACCGAAGCTCATCATCATCATGCTGATGACGCTCTTGGCCTTGACCATGCCGCCATAGAAGAAGGCAACACCGGGAGTCATCAGGAGAACGAGGGCGGCCGCGACGAGAAGCCACAGGGAATTGAGATTCAGGGTTATTTCATCAGTTGTGGCGTCCAACAGGACTGACAGTTCAACCATGGATATGGTTACCTCTCTCTAACAAACAGTGATTGCCGTCGACGTGCACAGGGTGAGCGGAAGATCGTGTCTCGGCGGGTACAGAGTCAGTGTGGAGTTGTCAGGTTTCGGCGAGGGCGCGCGGATGTTTCGACCGCGTTACACGCCACGCGAGGGTGTTAACATCGCGTTTCCGGCGGGCTGTGCGGTCGTCCGTCCCCGAACAGTCGAGGTTCAGTCGTGCGGCGGGAGCTCCCCTGTGGTCAGCGCCACGAGCCGGGACTGGGAGCGCTGGTACTTCTTGCGGTAGCCACCGGAGAGCATTTCCTCGTCGAAGACCTCGTTCAGTGGCTGCCCGTTGGCGATGATCGGAATCTCCGCGTCGTAAACCCGGTCGATGAAGGCCACCAGCCTGAGGGCATCCGTCTGGTCGGTCAGCAAGTACACATCGGTCAGGGCGATGACGTCGATGCCGTGAATCATCTTGATGTACTTCGACGGATGCACCGTGCTCAGATGACGGATCAGGTCACCGAAATCGTCCCGGGTCACCGCCGAACCGCGTTCGAGCAGGGCGGGCACCATCTGGTCCAGCTCATCCCGGGGCACGGCGATGGCATGGCCCTCGATGTCGCGGCGGCGGTAGTCGAGGCCGTCGATGCGCACGATCTCGAAGTTCGCGGACATCGCCTGGATCTCGCGCAGGAAGTCGATCGCGGCGAACCGCCCCTCGCCCAGCGAGTTCGGCGGCGTGTTCGACGTCGCGGCGACTCGAGTGCCCGAGGCCACCAGCTCGCCCAGCAGCCGGGTCATCAGCATGGTGTCGCCCGGGTCGTCGAGTTCGAACTCGTCGATGCAGATCAGGCGGGCACCGGAAAGTTGCTTGACGGTGGCCGCGTAGCCGAGCGCCCCCACCAGGGCGGTGTACTCGATGAAGGTGCCGAAGTACTTCGGTCCCGGGGCGGCATGCCAGAGTGCAGCCAGCAGGTGGGTCTTGCCGACGCCGAAGCCGCCGTCCAGGTAAATACCCGGCAGCTCCGCCTTGGGCTTGCGGGTGCGGGAGAAGAATCCGCTGGGCCTCTGGGGCAGCCAGGCCCCGGCGAAGGTGCCCAGCCGCTCCACGGCCTCGAGCTGCGACGGAAAGTTCAGGTCGGGTCGGTACGACTCGAAGGAGGCGTGCTCGAACTGGGGCGGCGGAACCAGTTCCGCCACGATCTCCGGCCCGGTGATGCTCGGAGAGCGATCGGCCAATCGTTGCACCTGGCTGAGAGCGTATGGAGCCATGCTGGAGTACCCGGTTTCTGTGTCGGACTGGTAGTCGCGGTCGGTGCATCATCGTCGAAGAACGACCGCGAATGCGATCAGGACCCATACCGCGTAGATTCAAAGCGCGGACCGGTATCCAGCCTAAACCGCGACCATTTGATTCCGGTGTCCATCCGACGCCACCAGGAGGTTTCCCCATGTCCGTTGATCTCGATCCGGCACCGAAGTTCACCGCCTACGCCCACCCCGAACGTCTGGTCAGCACCGAGTGGCTGCAGGCGCACCTCGGCACACCCGGCCTTATGGTCGTCGAATCCGACGAGGACGTTCTCCTCTACGAAACCGGCCACATTCCGGGAGCGGTCAAGATCGACTGGCACACCGACCTCAACGACCCGGTTGAGCGTGACTTCGTCGACGGTGCCGCCTTCGCCGCCATGCTCGGTGCCAAGGGCATCGCCCGCGACACCACCGTGGTCATCTACGGCGACAAGAGCAACTGGTGGGCGGCCTACGCCCTGTGGGTGTTCACCCTGTTCGGCCACGACGACGTGCGCCTGCTCGACGGCGGCCGGGAGAAGTGGGTGGCCGAGGAACGCGACCTCACCCGGGACAAGCCCGTCGTCACCCCGGCCACGTACCCGGTCGTCGAACGCAACGATTCCCCCATCCGCGCATTCCGCGAGGATGTCCTCGCCCACTTCGGGAACCCGCTGATCGACGTGCGCTCCACCGAGGAGTACACCGGCGAACGCACCCACATGCCGGCCTACCCGGAAGAAGGCGCCCTTCGCGGCGGCCACATCCCGTCGGCGGCGTCGGTACCGTGGGCCCGCGCCGCCGCCCCAGACGCCACCTTCCGCTCCCGGACGGAACTGGACGCCATCTACCGTGACGAAGCCGGCCTTTCCGACGGTGACGACGTCATCGCCTACTGCCGGATCGGCGAGCGATCCAGTCACACCTGGTTCGTGCTGACGCACCTGCTCGGCTTCGACGGCGTGCGCAACTACGACGGGTCCTGGACCGAATGGGGTAACGCCGTGCACGTGCCCATCGCGATGGGCAGGGAGCCGGGCACCGCCCCGCAGCCGCGCTGATCCGGCCGGCCCGACCCGGATTCCGGGCTCCCTCGGCCGGTGCATGGCAGAATGATCCTCGATGACTGCCACCGAACTACCCCCTAAACTGGCCGCGATCCGTGACGATTTCCTCGAACTCGAGGAGCCCGACCGGCTGCTCCTGCTGCTCGAGTTCGCCGATGAGCTGCCGGCCCTTCCGCCGCGCTACGCGGAGCACCCGGACCTGCTCGAGCGGGTCGTGGAATGCCAGTCCCCGGTCTTCATGTTCGTCGAGGTGGACGACGATTCCGCAGTTCACCTCCACGCGACCGCGCCCCGGGAGTCGCCGACGACCCGTGGTTTCGCCTCGATCCTGGCCCAGGGTTTGGACGGCCTCAGTACCCAGGAGGTGCTCGACGTGCCCGATGACTACCCGAACACGATCGGTTTGACGAAAGCGGTGTCTCCCCTTCGCATTCGCGGCATGACGGCCATGCTCGCCCGCACCAAGCGCCGCCTGCGCGAGGGCGCTGCGTGACCCTGACCCGGGTGTTTCCGGAGCCGGAGGCCGAGGGCGATGCGGCGGACCTGCCCCGGAGCGTCGACGGGCTGGACCCGGCGAGCCGGGACTGGCTGCTGCAGCGCTACACCCCGGCGCCGGACGCTTACCTGCGGGTCAACATGATCGCCAGCCTGAACGGCGGCGTGGCCGGGTCCGACGGCACCTCGGACTCGCTGTCGAGCCGCCTGGATCGCCGGATCCTCGGCGTGATCAGGGAACTTGCTGACGTCGTCCTCGTCGGTGCCGGCAGCCTCCGTGCGGAGGGGTACGTCGTGCCGGCCCGGGCGGCCCTCGCCGTCGTCACCTCCAGCGGCAACCTCGCCGGGCATCGGCTCGAGCAGTCCACGCACTCGGAAGCCGCGCGCCGAGACTCCGCGCCCCGGCAGTCCGTCTACATCCTCTGCCCGCGCTCAGCGGTCGCCCGGGCCGAGGACGCCGCGTCCGGATCCCGTGCGACCGTCGTGCCGCTCGACGACGAGAACGGCGTCCTGGCACCGTCCGGCATTCTCGCGGCGCTCCGCACACTCGGCCTCCCCCGCATCGTCTGCGAGGGCGGGCCGGTGCTGGCCGGACAGTTCTTCGCCGCCGACCTGGTCGACGAATTCTGCCTGTCCACGAGCCCGCAGGTAGTACTCGGCGGCAGGGGGCTGCTCGAATCGAACATGACCGGGAGCACCGGATTCAGGATGCGGCAACTACTCCTGGACGACCGGGGAGCGACGTACGCGCGGTGGGAGCGGTCTCGGCCAACCAGATCGTGATGGCCTGGTTCCAACCCTCGCGGTCGTAGTTCCACAGCTTCGTGTGCCGCGCCACTGCGAAGGGCAGGAAGGTCACGATGTCGGGGCGGCGCCCTGCCAAGGCACGGGAGCCGGTCGCGGGCACGAATCCGTCGTCGTCGCTGTGCATCAGCAGCACCGGCAGTTCGAGTTCGGCGGCGCGTGTGACGAAGTCGAGGCGTCCGAAGTCGATCGGTTCCGTCTGCCCGGTGAAGATCCCGCCCCAACGCCGGCCCAAGACTTCCAGGGCGCCGCTGGCGACAACCGCGGGCAGGCCGAGGAGGCCGCCGTGGAACCGGGCGACATCCGCCCAGTCGATCACAGGCGAATCGAGCACGACACCGACGATCCGGTCGCGCAGCGCGGAACGCGTCACCGTCTGCAGCACGATCGCCCCGCCCATGGACCAGCCCATCAGCACGATCTCGCTCGCGCCGCGGTGCACGGCGAACGCGATCGCCGCGTCGACGTCCTGCCATTCCGCGTCTCCGAGGGCATACCGGCCGTCACCGCTCTGCGGCGCCTCCCCGTCATTGCGATAGGACACGAGCAGGGACGTGAAACCCGCGTCCCGGAAGACCGGCGCCGCCCGCAACGTCTCCTGGCGTTGCACCCCGCGCCCGTGCACCTGGATCACCCAGCGGCCGTCCGGCTCCTCCGCCGGAATCAGCCAGGCGGGCGCGTCACCGGCAGTGGTCGGGACCAGCACGTCCTCGAAGGCGAGGCCGAGGTCCCAGGGCCCGAGGTACGAATAACCGCCCAACCGGCCGCGCTCGGCCCCCGCCAGATCCCCGTGATCGACGCGCAGGATGCGCCGGGTCACCTTCGTCGGCGTAAGGCGCAGGATCTCACCCAGGTGGGCGTGCCCTGCGTCGCCCGAGAACCAAAAACTGTAGTCGCCCTGAAGAATGGAATCCGCCGTCGACTGCAGGGTGATCATTCCCGCCGGGAGGTCGACGGAGTGGATCCGCACATCGTCGGCGCGCTTTGACGTGGGTGTCACGATCCGGCGTGCCATCACGGCCGCGAGAACACCGCCGGCGGCCCCGAGCACTACCGCCGCACCGGTTACTGCGATCCCGGTCACCGCCAGAAATCGCCGCGCGTGCCGCCCTGAACCCGTTCCGTCACGCATGACTACCTCCCCTGTCCGGCGTGCCTGACCGACTCCGCTCGAAAAAAACTCTAGTCTGCACACGTGCCCGTAACACAAGAACCGCTCCCCCCGGAGTTCGCCGCCGCCCGCGCCTCCTTCGCACGTGCCCGCATCCGTACGGAGCTTGTGGTCAACGAGATTTCCGCCCCCGGAAACCTCGCCCCTCACGCCGTCGCCTTCTCGGCCGACGTCACCCCGGTGCGTCATGGCAGCGACTCCGACCTCGGGACCGGACGCTTCATCCTGCTGTACGACCCGACCGAGCCGGAGGCGTGGGGCGGTGCCTTCCGCGTCGTCTGCTTCGCCCAAGCCCCGTTGGAGACCGACATCGGCCTCGACCCATTCGTCGCAGGCGTGGCCTGGTCGTGGCTGGTGGACGCCCTCGAGGCCCACGGGGCACGGTATACCGCGGCCTCGGGCACCGCGACTAAGATTATCTCGTCCGGCTTTGGCGAACTTGCCAGGCAGGGCGATGGCGCGCAGATCGAATTGCGAGCCTCGTGGACGCCGCTGGACCACAATCTCGCCGCCCACGTCGAAGGATGGGGTGAGCTGCTCTGCATGCTCGCAGGCCTTCCACCCACTGGCGAAGGAGTCAGCATGTTGTCCACACGCCGAACCGGACGTGCTTGATCATCAGGTGATCGATACGCGGGACGCCTACCTCGCGGCGACCGCGGCCATCAGCGCGGGCACGGGCCCGATCGGCATCGATGCGGAACGAGCCTCCGGCTTCACCTACTCGCAGCGCGCCTACCTGATCCAGATGTATCGGCGCGACGCTGGCACCTTCCTATTCGATCCGCCCGCGATCGGCGACTTTTACGAACTCAACGAGGCTCTCCAGGACGATGAGTGGATCTTCCACGCCGCGAGCCAGGACCTTGCCTGCCTGCGCGAGGTCGGACTTGACCCCCAGCACATCTTCGACACGGAACTGGCTGCTCGCCTGCTCGGAATCCCCCGGGTCGGCCTCGGCACGGTGGTGGAAGAACTGCTGGGCATCCATCTGGCCAAGGAACACTCCGCCGCCAACTGGTCGACCCGCCCGCTTCCGGAGGCCTGGCTGGTGTACGGCGCACTCGACGTGGAGCTGCTCCCCGATCTGCGTGACCGCATGGTCGACATGCTCGCTACCGATTCCAAGACCGACATTGCCGCCCAGGAATTCGCCGCGGTTCTGGCCCGAGAGGCCAAGCCCCTCGGCCCCGAGCCCTGGCGCCGCCTCTCCGGCGTGCACTCCATCCGAAGCCAACGCGGTCTCGCCGTGGCCCGGGAACTGTGGCTGGCCCGCGACGCATTAGCCCAGGAGCTGGACGTCTCCCCCGGCCGCCTTGTCCCCGACGCGTCGCTGACGGCGGCAGCACGGGCCATGCCCGGGACCCGTCAGGCCCTGGCAGACCTGCGGGATTTCAGCGGGCGTGCCAGCCGCACCGAACTCGACCGCTGGTGGGGCGCCATCCTGAAGGGCCTGGCGTCGACGGACCTGCCGTCGCTGCGGGGTAACAGCGATCTGCTCCCGCCCCCGCGCGCCTGGTCCGACCGCAATCCCGAGGCTGACCTGCGCTACAAGGCCGCCCGCGCCGCCCTGACCGAGGTCTCAGAAGAACTCGCCATCCCGATTGAGAACCTCGTCACCCCGGACTATGTACGCCGGGTGGCGTGGACGCCGCCCGAGAACGTCGACCCCGCATCCGTCGGGGAGGCGCTCGCGCACCTGGGCGCCCGCACCTGGCAAATTGAAGTGACCGCACAACGGATCGCCGATGCCTTTGTGGATGTTCACCAAACGATCGAGCTCTCGTCGGAATCGAATTCGTAGGAACCGTCCAAGGATTCGACCCTCCACGAGAGCCCCTTTAGGATCGACCGACACCCGATCGATGATGGAGGCAAAGTGGCCGATAGAGCAGAAGTCGTGTTTGTGGACGGGGTTCGCACCCCGTTCGGACGCGCCGGTGAAAAGGGCATGTACTGGAACACCCGGGCAGATGATCTCGTGGTCAAGGCCATGATCGGACTGCTGGAACGCAACCCGTCGGTCCCCGGGGAACGTATCGACGAGGTGGCCATCGCGGCCACCACCCAGACCGGTGACCAGGGCCTCACGCTGGGTCGCACGGCGGCACTCCTTTCCGGGTTGCCGAAGTCGGTGCCCGGATTCGCCATTGACCGGATGTGCGCCGGCGCCATGACCGCCGTCACCACTCTCGGTGCGGGGATCGGCTTCGGAGCCTACGACCTCGCCATCGCCGGCGGCGTCGAGCACATGGGACGCCACCCGATGGGTTCGGGAGTCGACCCCAATCCGCGTTTCCTGTCCGAGCGCCTGGTCAGTGAGGACGCCCTGAATATGGGTGCCACCGCAGAGCGCATCCACGACCGGTTCCCGACGTACACCAAGGAGCGGTCCGACCGGTTCGCCCTGCGCAGCCAGCAGAAGGTCGCTGCAGCCTATGCCGCCGAGAAGATCCAGCCTGATCTCGTGTCGGTTGCGGTCCGTAGCGACACCGGGTGGGGTCTGGCGACCCGCGACGAGGCACCCCGCCCCGAAACCACGATGGAGGGCCTCGCGTCCCTCAAGACGCCGTTCCGTCCCCACGGCCGTGTCACAGCCGGCAATGCGTCCGGGCTCAACGACGGCGCCAGCGCCTGCCTCCTCGCCAGCGGCAAGGCCGCCAAGGACCTCGGCCTCACCGTCAAGATGAAGATGGTCAGCTTCGCCTTCGCCGGCGTCGAACCGGAGGTCATGGGCCTCGGCCCGGTCCCGTCCACCGAGAAGGCGCTGCGCAAGGCAGGCCTCAGCATCACCGACATCGGCCTGTTCGAACTCAACGAGGCCTTCGCCGTGCAGGTCATCTCGTTCCTCGACCACTTCGGCATCGACGACGAGGACCCGCGTGTGAACGAATACGGCGGCGCGATCGCCATCGGGCATCCGCTCGCCTCCTCCGGCGTGCGCCTGATGAACCAGCTCGCACGACAGTTCAGCGAGCACCCGGAGGTCCGCTATGGCCTCACCGCCATGTGCATCGGCCTCGGCCAGGGCGGCACCGTCATTTGGGAGAACCCGAACTTCAACCGGAAGGCAAGCAAGCGATGAGCAACTACTCCGCACTCGATTTCACCCCGCTGGTCGAGCTGTCGGCCGACGAGGTCGTCACGCACTCCTACGTGCGCGATGTTCCCCTGTCCGACGGAAAGACCCTGGCGCTCGTCACCCTCGACAACGGCCGGGACCACACCCGCCCGAACACACTCGGCCCCATCACCCTGCTCGAGTTCGCCATGACGATGGACCTCCTCCGGGAGCGCGCCGCTCTCGGCGACATCCACGGTGTCGCCGTCACCGGCAAGCCGTTTATCCTCGCTGCCGGCGCCGACCTGAGCAAGGTCAGCGAGATCCCGTCGCTCGCGTCGGGCAAGTTGCTGGCGCAGCTGGGCCACTACGCTCTCGGCAAGCAGGCGGACCTGGGCGTGCCCTCCTTCGTTTTCATCAACGGGCTGGCGCTGGGAGGCGGGCTCGAGATCGCTCTTAACGCCGACTACCGCACCGTGGACGAGACCGTGCCGGCGATCGCGTTGCCTGAGGTCTCCCTCGGGCTCATCCCGGGCTGGGGCGGCTCCTATCTACTGCCCAACCTGATCGGCATCGAAAGCGCGCTCAAGGTGATCATTGAGAACCCGCTGAAGCACCGCGTGCTCAAGGCTGCGGACGCGATGGAACTGGGCATTGCCGACGTGCAGTTCGCCTCGGCCCGGTTCCTCGAACAGTCCATCCAGTGGGCGGACGGCGTGGTCTCCGGAAAGACCAAGGTTGCGAGGCCCCATGCGCCGGGGAAGGTCGAGCGGCTCGTGAAGTGGGACGTGGCAGTGGGCGTCGCCCGCAAGATGCTGGAGAACCGCATCGGCACCGTCGCCCGGTCGCCCTATATCGCCCTCGACCTGCTCAAGGCAGCCAAGAGCGGCACCCGCCAGGAGGGGTTCGAAAGGGAGGACGATTCCCTAGCCGAACTCATCGCCGGTGACCAGCTGCAGGCCAGCATCTACGCCTTCAACCTGGTGCAGAAGCGCGCCAAACGGCCGGCCGGAGCGCCGGACAAGGCCCTGGCGCGGCCGATCAAGAAGGTGGGCGTGATCGGCGCCGGCCTGATGGCCAGCCAGTTCGCCCTGCTCTTCGTTCGTCGCCTGCGCGTGCCCGTGGTCATAACGGACCTCGACCAGGCCCGGGTCGATAAGGGTGTCGCGTACATCCACGGCGAGATCCTCAACCTGGAGACCAAGAAGCGCATCTCCCCCGACGAGGCGAACCGGCTCCGAGCCCTCGTCACGGGGACCACCGACAAGTCACAGTTCGCAGACGCGGACTGGGTGATCGAGGCCGTCTTCGAGGAACTCGGGGTGAAGCAGGATGTCTTCGCCGAGATCGAGAAACACATCTCGCCCGACGCCATCCTGGCCACCAACACCTCATCCCTCTCGGTCGAGCAGATCGGTGCCAAACTAGCCCACCCCGAACGCCTCGTCGGCTTCCACTTCTTCAACCCGGTGGCGATCATGCCGCTGATCGAGGTCGTGAACACCCCCCAGACCAATGACGCCACTCTCTCGACGGCGATGGTCGTGGC
The DNA here is from genome assembly GCF_004564305.1 of Cryobacterium sp. TMT3-29-2. Taxonomy (NCBI): domain Bacteria; kingdom Bacillati; phylum Actinomycetota; class Actinomycetes; order Micrococcales; family Microbacteriaceae; genus Cryobacterium; species Cryobacterium sp. TMT3-29-2. The sequence goes on along the minus strand of NZ_SOGK01000030.1, from coordinate 29,847 downwards.
CGCCAAGCTGCGCAAGAACGCGGTCATCACCCGGGACACACCCGGGTTCGTGGTCAACCGCCTCCTGGCGAAACTGCTGGGTGAGGCCATGCACGCCGTCGACACCGGCACCCCGTTCGACGTCGTCGACGGCTCACTGGCCAAGTTCGGGATGCCGATGACCCCGTTCGAGCTGCTCGAGCTCGTGGGCCTGAAGGTCGGCGCGCACGTTCTCGACACCCACCACGCCGCGTTCCCGGACCGGTTCTTCGAGAGTGCGAACCTGCACAAGCTGGCCGAGTACGGCACCATTCTGGAGCGCGACGCCAAGGGCAAAATCAAGGGCTTCGACAAGGGTGCCGTCAAGATTGTCGCGGGCGGCCAGACCCCGATGACGGCCGAGCAGATCCTGCGTCGGGTCGAGGACGGCCTCGCCGATGAAATCAAGCGGATGCTGGACGACGGTGTCGTACACGCCGCCGAAGACATCGACCTGTGCATGATCCTGGGCGCCAACTGGCCGTTCCAGATGGGCGGGATCACCCCGTACCTCGACCGCGTCGGAGCGAGCGAACGGGTGTTCCAGGGCACGTTCCACACCCCGGCGATCCGCGGCGTCGGTGCCGAGGCCCTCCCCGTTGCCCGCACCACCGCGACGACTGTGGGCGACTGACCGCATCCACCCGCAAGCCGGGACTTCGGCTCCTTTTTCATCAGGATCAGGGAGCCGAAGTCACGGCTCGGGGGCTCCACACTGAACGAATTTGACGGAGATTCTGCCGCAATCGGCCCTGAAACCTCTGAAAAAGCGGTTTTCGATCAAAATCTCCGTCGAATTGGTTCGGTGTACGCTACTCGAGCTTGTGGCTGGCTGGGATGCTGCCGGTGGCGGTGTCGGCATGGTCCGCGGGCAGGGGCCGCGCGTGTGGGATCTTGCTGCCGAGCACCATCGCGACGACATCGCGGGCGATGCGCTGCGGGGTCAGCCCGACGCGCTCGAGGATCTCCGCACGGGTGCCGTGGTCGAGGAACTCGTCCGGGAGCCCCAGCTCGGTGACCGCCGTGTCCACGCCGGCTTCGCGCAGATCCTGACGGATGCGGGTGCCGACGCCGCCGACCCGGATGCCGTCCTCGATGCTCACGACGATGCGGTATTCGGCCGCCAGCGACACGATGCTCCGCGGCACCGGTACGACCCAACGTGGGTCGACGACGGTGGCTCCGATGCCCTGGGCGGCGAGCCGCCCGGCCACATCGAGGCCCGTCGAGGCCATCGGCCCGACGGTGACGATCAGCACGTCCTTCTGGGTCGACTCCAGAAGCACGTCGACCCCGTCGTCCAGGCGCCGCACGGCATCGATCGGGGCGCTCACGCTGCCCTTCGGGAACCGCAGCACGGTGGGCGCGTCATCGACGGCCACAGCCTCCCCGAGCTCCTCGCACAGGCGCACCGAGTCCCGGGGGGCCGCCAGGCGGATCCCGGGGACGACCTGAAGGATCGCCAGATCCCAGATTCCGTGGTGGCTGGGGCCGTCGGGCCCGGTCACCCCGGCCCGGTCGAGCACGAACGTGACGCCGGCCTTGTGCAGGGCGACATCCATCAGGACCTGATCGAACGCCCGGTTGATGAAGGTGGCGTAGAGCGCGACAACCGGGTGCAGGCCGCCGAAGGCGAGGCCGGCGGCACTGGTGACGGCGTGCTGCTCGGCGATGCCCACGTCGTGCACCCGGCTGGGGAACTGCTCGGCCATCTTGTGCAGGCCGGTGGGGCGGAGCATGGCCGCGGTGATGCCGACGATCTTCGGTTCGAGAATGGCGAGGCGCAGCAGCTCATCGGCGAAGACCGACGTCCAGGAGGGTGCGCCGGCGGATTCGGTGGACTCCCCCGTTTCCGGGTCGATCTGGCCGACCGCGTGGAACTGGTCGGCGGTGTCCTGAACGGCCGGGTCGTATCCCTTGCCCTTCTGGGTGATCGCGTGCACGATCACCGGCGCGCCGTATCCCTTGGCCTGCCGGAGCGCCTCGACCATCGCCTCCATGTCGTGGCCGTCGACCGGGCCGATGTACTTGATGTCGAGGTTGGAGTAGAGCGCCTCGTTGTTGGAGAAGCGGGCGAGGAAGCCGTGCATGCCACCGCGCACACCACGGAAGAACGCTCGGGCGGGAGCGCCCATCCGTTCGAAGGCCTCACGGCTGGTCAGATAGGCGCTGTGGTACGCCTGGCGGGTGCGGACGGTGTTGAGAAAGCGGGCCATGCCGCCGATGGTGGGCGCATACGAGCGGCCGTTGTCGTTCACGATGATGATCAGGCGACGGGTGTTGTCGTCGCTGATGTTATTGAGGGCCTCCCAGGTCATGCCGCCGGTCAGGGAACCGTCGCCGACGACCGCGATCACGTGGCGGTCGCTCTGGCCGGTCATCTCGAAGGCGCGCGAGATGCCGTCGGCCCAGGACAGTGAGCTGGAGGCGTGGGAACTCTCCACGATGTCGTGCTCGGACTCCCGGCGTTGCGGGTAGCCGGCCAGACCGCCGGTCTGGCGCAGGAGGCTGAAGTCCTGGCGACCGGTGAGCAGCTTGTGCACGTAGGCCTGGTGCCCGGTGTCGAAGACGATGGCGTCGCGCGGCGACTCGAAGACCCGGTGCATCGCGATGGTCAGCTCGACCACGCCGAGGTTGGGCCCGAGGTGCCCGCCGGTCTTGGATATCTCCCGCACGAGAAAGGCCCGCACCTCGGCAGCAAGCTGGACCAGCTGCTCCGTCGAAAGGCGATCCAGATCTCTCGGCCCGGAGATCGTGTCCAGTAGCGCCATCGATAACACCTTTCATATTGCGCTATCCGCCACCAGGAAACCGGCGCATAGATTCGGTCAGGCCGAGTCTACGCGCCGGTTTCACCAGCCAGCCGAGAGGCTGCTGGGTGCTAGGCGACCAGCGAACGCAGGACGTACTGCAGGATGCCGCCGTTGCGGTAGTAGTCAGCCTCACCCGGCGTGTCGATGCGCACGACCGCGTCGAACTCGACCGTCGCCTTGCCGCCCGCGGACTGCGCACTCGGCGCCGCCGTGACGCGTACCGTCTTCGGGGTGACCCCGTTGTTCAGCTCGACGAGACCTTCGATCGTGACGACCTCCGTGCCGTCCAGTCCGAGCGACGCCCAGCTCTCGCCGGCCGGGAACTGCAGCGGAACGACGCCCATCCCGATCAGGTTCGAGCGGTGGATGCGCTCGAAGCTCTCCGTGATGACGGCCTTCACCCCGAGGAGGCTGGTGCCCTTCGCGGCCCAGTCACGAGACGAACCCGAGCCGTACTCCTTGCCGCCGAAGATGACCAGCGGCGTTCCGGCGGTCTGGTAGTTCTGCGAAGCATCGTAGATGAACGCCTGCGGAGCCCCGTCGACAGTGAAGTCGCGGGTGTAGCCACCCTCGACGCCGTCCAGCAACTGGTTGCGGAGACGGATGTTCGCGAAGGTGCCGCGGATCATAATCTCGTGGTTGCCGCGACGCGAGCCGTAGGAGTTGAAGTCGCCGCGTTCGACGCCGTGCTCCAGCAGGTAGGCGCCGGCGGGGCTGTCGGCCTTGATCGAACCGGCTGGGCTGATGTGGTCGGTCGTGACCGAGTCGCCCAGTTTGGCGAGCACACGGGCACCCACGATGTCGACCACCGGAGTGGTCTCCATGGTCATGCCGTCGAAGTACGGGGGCTTGCGCACATAGGTGGACTCGGGGTCCCACTCGAAGACCTCGCTGGCCGGCGTGGGCAGGCCGCGCCAGCGTTCGTCGCCCTCGAAGACGTGGCCGTACTGTTTCGTGAACATGCCGGTGTCGATCGAGCTGTCGATCGTGGCCTGCACCTCGGCGGAGTCAGGCCAGATGTCCTTGAGGAACACCTCGTTGCCGTCGCTGCCGATACCGAGCGCATCCGTCTCGAAGTCGAAGTTCATCGAGCCGGCGAGGGCGTAGGCGATGACCAGCGGCGGGCTGGCCAGGTAGTTCATCTTCACGTCGGGGCTGATCCGGCCCTCGAAGTTGCGGTTGCCCGAGAGCACCGCGGTGACGGCCAGGTCGTTGTCGTTGATCGCGGCCGTGACCTCGTCGATGAGCGGACCCGTGTTGCCGATACAGACCGTGCAGCCGTAGCCGACGGTGTAGAAGCCGAGGGCCTCCAGGTCCCCGGTGAGGCCGGCCTTCTCGTAGTAGTCGGTGACGACCTTCGAGCCCGGAGCCAGGGTGGTCTTGACCCACGGCTTGCTCGTCAGGCCCTTTTTGACGGCGTTGCGGGCGAGCAGGCCCGCGGCAAGCATGACCGACGGGTTGGACGTGTTCGTGCACGAGGTGATGGCCGCGACGGCGACCGCTCCGTGGTCGAGCGTGTAGTTCTCGCCGCCCTCCGTGGTGATCGCGACGGGCCGCGAAACACTGATCGGAGCGTGGCTCACGTGGTTGTGCGAGACCTTGTGGTCGAGGTTCTCGTCCTCGGCGGTGAAGCCGATGGGGTCTGATGCCGGGAAGGATGCCTCGACGGCCGCGTCCACGATGGTCCAGTCCTGCGTCGCGTAGCTCTGCAGGTCCCGTTCGAACTGCGACTTCGCCTCGGTGAGGATGACGCGGTCTTGCGGACGCTTCGGGCCGGCGATCGACGGCACGACGGTCCCGAGGTCGAGCTCGAGGTACTCGCTGAAGACGGGCTCCTTGTCGGCGTCGTGCCAGAGACCCTGCAACTTGGCGTACGCCTCGACGAGTGCGACCTGATCGTCCGTGCGGCCGGTGAGGCGCAGGTAGTCGAGGGTGACGTCGTCGATCGGGAACATGGCGGCCGTCGAGCCGAACTCTGGGCTCATGTTGCCGATGGTGGCGCGGTTGGCCAGCGGAACCTGGGTGACGCCCGCACCATAGAACTCGACGAACTTACCGACGACGCCGTGCTTGCGCAGGATTTCGGTGATGGTGAGCACGACATCCGTCGCGGTGACGCCGGTCGGGATCGAGCCGTTGAGCTTGAAGCCGACCACCTTGGGGATGAGCATCGAGATGGACTGGCCGAGCATGGCGGCCTCCGCCTCGATGCCACCCACGCCCCAGGCGAGCACGCCCAGGCCATTGACCATGGTCGTGTGCGAGTCGGTGCCGACGCAGGTGTCGGGGTAGGCCTGCAGCACACCGTTCACTTCGCGGGTCATCGTGACCCGGGCCAGGTATTCCAGGTTGACCTGGTGCACGATGCCGGTTCCTGGGGGCACGACCTTGAAGTCGTTGAACGCGGTCTGGCCCCAGCGCAGGAACTGGTACCGCTCGCCGTTGCGCTCGTACTCGATCTCCACGTTGCGCTCGAGGGCATCCGCGGTGCCGAACAGGTCGGCAATGACGGAGTGGTCGATGACCAGCTCGGCCGGGGCCAGCGGGTTGATCTTCTTCGGGTCGCCACCGAGCTCAGCGACGGCCTCGCGCATGGTGGCGAGGTCGACGATGCACGGCACGCCGGTGAAGTCCTGCATGACCACGCGTCCGGGCGTGAATTGGATCTCGGTGTCGGGTTCCGCCGTGGGAACCCATTCCCCCAGGGCACGAATATGGGCCTCGGTGATGTTGGCACCGTCTTCGGTGCGGAGGAGATTCTCCAACAGCACCTTCAGGCTGAACGGGAGCTTTTCGTAGCCCGTGACCGCGTCGAGACGGAAGACCTCATAGTCCGTCGACCCGACCCGCAGGGTGTCCTTGGCTCCAAAACTGTTTACGACCGCATTATTAAGCGCCGACACGATGCCCTCTCCTTCGTGGAAACCGACGGCGAAACCGTCCGCAATCCTCAATCCTGACGACCGGACGCCTACGCCTGCCAGTAAGGGTTACCTAATTGGCGGATGCAACGTGTGGTCGATGTCCAACGCCGAACTATCTTGACGTAGAGATAACTATAGCGGTGCCCCGGCGTTTCCCACGTTTTCTTTCGGGCGGTGTCGCGGAATCCAGGGAATCTTTATTCGGGCCGGTGAGCCGCGGCGCCGTTGGTCTGGGCGCCGTTGGCACGGTAGACGGCCCGGACCACCAGCCACGAGATCACAAGCAGCGGGGCGTAGAGCGGGATCCCCATCAGGAGCTTGGCGGCACCGAGCCACTCCACGTTGCCGGAGTAGTAGAGGGGAAGCTGAACGGCCAGGCGCAGGGCGAACAGGCCCGCCCAACAAAACGTGAGGATGGTCAGGACCCGACGCCTGGACGGGTTCGACCGCCAGGCGATCCCCTCGCCCATCAGGAATCCGATGGCCAGCCCGATGAGCGGCCAGCCCACGAGCGCCGAGAGCAACAGGGCCCCACCGTAGAGGCCGTTGGTCCAAAAACCGGGCAGGAAGAAGTCTTCGGCCCGGCCGGTGAACAGGGCGAGCACGGCGCTGGCGATCAGGGCGGCCAGGCCGCCGACGGCGGGCGTCACGGTTTGGCGGCTGATCCGGCGCAGCACGATGAAGACAACGCCGATCAGCACCGGCACGACCAGCGACAGAACCAGCGACTGCTCGGGGAAAAGTTGCCGGGTGAAGGTGTAGGTGATCAGGAAGACCAGTCCGGGCAGCACGGCCTCGACCAGGCCACGGATGCCGCCCATCGCAGCCAGTAGGGCGCGCCCGCTGATCGGCTCCCCCTCTGCAGCCGGCGTGAAGCCCGCCCGCCGGGCCGCGGCCGCCATACCGTCGGCGAAAGCGCCGGGCACGGGAGAGTCCGCCGCGATCTCTGAAGAGTCGGGCTGGCGGGCCTCATCGGGTAGCGGTGCGTCCGTCATCCGGTCGATTTCAGGACTTGCCCGGCTCAGCCGCATTCGCGGGGGTGGCCGGCATCCGGAGCGGAATGAGGTCCCGCGGCGGCATCGGGGCGGATCCGCGCACCACGACGATGCTGCGGAAGAGGTCTTCGATCTCGGTCGCGGCGTCGACGTTGACGGCACCTTCTCCGGCGATCACACCGCGCAGAAACCAGCGCGGGCCGTCGACGCCGATGAACCGGGCCAGCCGGCTGACTCCGTCTGCTCCCTGGCCTGCGGCCACGGGGATCTCCGCCACCAGTTCGGGGCCGAACGGGCCTTCACGCAGGGTCGTCGTTCCGCCCTGCTTGCCGATCTGGTCGGCGATCTGCGCGCGGATCTCGTGCCACAAGCCACTGGAGCGGGGCGCGGCGAACGGCTGCACCTGCAGGGTGGAGCCGGCGTAGTCGAGTCCGATGGCCACGACGCGCTTGCTGCCCTCTTCGATCTCCAGCCGTAGATGGAGTCCCTCACGCGGAAGGATCTTGACGCCGCCGAGGTCGACGTAGGGTCGCACCGGGTTGGCTTCGGCTTCGTCGAGAGGGCCCTCTGTCGCGCGGTCGTCCGGCGCCGACTTGGCCGTCTCGTCCGGGATCTCCTCCGGGTTCGCGGTGTCGCTCACTGGTTGTCTCCTGACGTTGAGGTGCCCGTGCTGATGTGCCGGCTCAGGCCGGTGGACCCGAACCCGCCTTCTCCGCGTTGACTGCCGGGCAGCCGATCCACGGGGATGAACGTGGCCCGACTGACGGGCATGATGATGATCTGGGCGATCCGGTCCCCGACCGCGATCGCGTAGGGCGTGGTCTGGTCGGTGTTGAGCAGCGTGACCTTGATCTCACCGCGGTACCCGGCGTCGACGGTTCCCGGCGCGTTCACGATCGTGATGCCGTGCTTGAACGCGAGGCCGCTCCGGGGCACGACGAAGGCCGCGAATCCGTCAGGCAGTGCGATCGAAACACCCGTCCCAACCAGTGCGCGTTCGCCGGGCGCCAGGACCAGCGCCTGGGACGAATGGAGGTCCGCTCCCGCGTCACCCGGGTGCGCGTAGCTCGGGAGTATGGACGCGGTTATCAGGACTTCGACGCTTTCTGCCACGTGTCGAGGCTAGTGCAGAAGTCTGATCGAATAGACCCATGCCTGAATATCGCGAAAAACTCTGGGCCTCTCCAGCACCCTATGTCGCCACTGCGCTCATCATCCCTGCCAGCATCCTCGTGTTCGCACCGATTTCGATGCTGGCCGGGGTGCTGCTGGCCGCCGGTCTGTATGCAGCCTGCGTCCTGGCGCTGCTGCTCTCTGCCCCCGTGGTTCAGGTGCGGGACGGTGAGCTCACCGCCGGTCGGGCGAGCATTTCGACCGATCTGGTCGGCGAGGTTCAACCCTTCGACGGAGACGAGGCAGTTCTGGAACGCGGCCAACGGCTCGACGCCCGGGCCTGGCTGCTCATCCGCGGCTGGATTCGGCCCGTCGTGCGGATCCCGATCGTGGATGCGACCGACCCAGCGCCGTACTGGCTCGTCTCGACGCGCCACCCACAGAAATTGGCCGCCGCGATCAATGGATCACGACGGCCAGCATCACATGATTGAGCGCGTTTAGGAGTCGCACTCCAGGCAAACCGGGCCGAGCTTGGTCTCGTGCGACATCTGCGAGCGGTGCTTCACGAGGAAACACTCCACGCAGGTGAACTCGTCGGCCTGCGGAGGCAGAACGACGACATCGAGGTCGAGGTCGGACAGATCGGCGCCGGGAAGGTCGAAACCACCGGGGTTGTCCGAGTCGTCGACATCTACGACTCCGGACATCTTGTCGGGTACGCGCTCCTTGAGGGCCTCAATCGACTCGGAGTCGTCTTCGGTCTTCCGTGGTGCGTCGTAATCGGTTGCCATACCCATCCATTCAGTTACGCCGAGAAAGGATTTCGGCGGGCATAGTTTCCAACAATCCCGGCGGAATAGCAAACTGCACCTCGCGTCATTGGCTCGGCACAGTGATCAACTTGCGGCACGCCCGGCGTATTCCCCGAAGATTCGACATTTACATGGCAGTCTTGACCGCACTAGTGATCGCGAGAGGGCTTTCAACATGCAGGAATTGAAAGTTATTGGAGTCGAGAGCGGTGCGCTGCTCGCAGCGTCAGAGGAGGGTGACCGATTCAGGATCCCCATCGATGAAGTTCTCCAGTCCCGGCTTCGCCAAGCCCAGGTCGAACCGGCGTCGGGACCGAAGCTGAGCCCGCGGGAAGTGCAGGCGCACATCCGAGCGGGCATGTCAGCCGAAGACGTCGCCGCGGTCACGGGCGCGTCCATCGACTTTGTGCGCCGCTTCGAGGGGCCGGTCGTCGCCGAACGCGACTACATGGTCTCCTGCGCGCTGAGCGTGCCGGTGCACACCGCCATCGACCCGGACCCGATCGAGGGCGGCGCCAACTTCGGCACCGTCATCCGTGAGCGTTTGGCCTCCCTCGGCGCCACCAACGAGCGCTGGGCCAGTTGGAAAGAGCCGGGCGCCGGCTGGATCGTCAAGTTGGCCTTCACGGCCGACGACATCGACCACGACGCCCGCTGGGGATTCGAACCGAAGAAGAACTCCCTGTCGCCGGTCGGCAACGAAGCCATCGCACTGTCACAGCAGGGCGAATTGAAGGGTGCTCTGATTCCGCGACTGCGGGCCGTCGGCGCCGAAACCAGTCCCGCCGACGTGTCCCGGTTCGACAGCGGCGCGTTCACCTTCCGTGAGTCTCTGGTCGAAGAACTCACCACCGACACCGCGCCGCTTCCGGACCCGGTGCCGTATTCCCGCTCGGCCGGCACGACGGATGCCGTGTCCCGGGCAGCCATCAAGCGCGCCGACGAACCGCCGCAGAGCCTGAGCGAGACGGCCGACCTGCTGGCTTCCCTCCGTCGCCGCCGCGGGGAGCGCGAAGCCGCCGCATTCGAGAGCAACCAGGCGGAGAGTCACCACGCCGGCCTCACCAACGGCAACGCCGGCGCTGGCGGAATCAGCCCGGCCCCGGGCATCCGTCTGGTGGACCAGCCGGTCGAGCCTGCCGCGGAACGCCCCGCTGCTCCCGCCGCTTCCGCTACCGCCGCACCGGCCGAGACTCCCCGTAACGCCTGGTCCGCCCAAGCCGCTGCCGGTCAGTCACCGGCTGCGTCTCCGCGTGCGTCGGGCCACGGTAAACGCGGACGCGCCTCGATGCCCAGCTGGGACGAAATCGTCTTCGGCGCCCGCACTGACGACGATCTGCCCTAACCAGCCGGGCCCAAGCGGCCGGGCCTGACCGCTCGAGTATTGTGATCGCCCAAGAAGTTCGACCGCCTGGGCGGGCGACTACCGCTCACAGTCGACTACCCTAGGCAAGTGAGAATCAACACCCGGCTGAGATCCACGAGCCGGATTCCACTGCTCCAGGCAGTGAAGACCTCCGTGGCCGTCGCCCTCGGCTGGATCCTGTCGCAGCTGCTTCTCGAGACGGAGCAGCTGCCGGTTTTCGCCGCGATCGCCGCCCTACTCGTGGTGCAGCCGAACATCAACCAGACGCTCGGCCGTGCGGTCGAGCGCAGCCTGGGCGTCATCGGCGGCGTCATCATCGCCTATGCGGTCGGTGTCGCCTTCGGCCAGTCGAGCTGGGTCGTGCTCCTGGCAATCGTGTTCTGCATCATGCTGGCGTGGGCGCTGAGGCTGGCCCCCAGCTCCGCGAGCCAGATCCCGATCAGCGCCATGCTCCTGCTCACGATCGGCACGGCGACGGCCGAGTATGCGCGGGATCGGATCGTCGAAACCATCATCGGGGCAGCGGCCGCCCTCCTCGTCAACGCACTGATCGTGCCGCCCGTGCTGCTCGCTCCGGCGCATGCGGCGGTCGTCCGGCTAGCCTACGAGATCGCGGACACCCTGGACCGCATCGTCGACGCCCTGCGGTTTCCGCAAAAGGCCAGCCAGATCGAAGAGATGATGATCAAGGTGCGACTGCTGCGACCCATGCTCGCCAAGGCGGACCAGGCGCTCAAGCAGGCCGAGGAGAGCCTCACGCTCAACCCGCGGCACGCCGTGAACCGGCGTCTCCTCGACATCGACGAGGAACTCTTCGCCCGGCTGACCTCACTCGTCGCGCGCACGATCGGCATGACCCGGTCTCTGCGCGATCATTACGACCATTCTCTGCACCTTGAACCCACAGTTCTCGCGATCACGGTCGAGCTCAGCCGTGCCGCCCACGACCTGAGGCTGCTCGCCGAACAGGTGGACCACCCCGGTGCGCAGCAGGTCAGCGTGACGCTCGAACCACCCACCCTGACCGCCCCCCTGATCATCGCGACGCCGCATCCGCGGCATTGGATTTTGATCGGTTCGCTGATGGAGGACCTGCGCCGGGTGCGTGAGGAGATCAAGGGCGAATAGCCCGGGGTTTCCAGGGGTTCAGAATGGGGCCTGTCGGATCGACAATGAGAGCGAATTCCCGACCCGGACCCCTGCGCCCGGCCTGACAGAGGAGAACTCTCATGAACGACCGACAACCCCGGCGCGTGGACGATCGGAGCGGCCGCCTTCGCCGCCTTCATGATGCTCATGCTGGGGTGCTGGGGTGCTGGTGGCTGATCGCCGAGTCGGCGCTGTAAGCGCACACGAACGAGAGAGGGGCCTCACAGGTGTCGGGCCCCTCTCTCGTTCGTGTGCACCCTGCGCAGACCTCTGCGCGGGAACGACTACGCCTGGTTGAGCGCAGCCTGCAATTCGATGGTGATGGTGACCTTCTCGCCGAGCAGCATTCCGCCGGTCTCGAGGGCCGCGTTGTAGGTGAGGCCGAAGTCGGCCCGGGTGACCTCGGTCTTCGCCGTGGCGCCGGCCTTGTAGTTGCCGTACGGGTCGGTGCCGAAGCCGCCGAACTCGAAGTCGAAGGTGACGGGCTTGGTGACGCCCTTGATGGTGAGGTTGCCGTCGATCAGGAAGTCGCCCTTGACCTGGCGAACGCCGGTGGAGACGAAGTCGATGGTCGGGTAGGTCTCGGCGTCGAAGAAGTCGCCGGTGCGCAGGTGGCCGTCGCGGTCCGCCTGGTTGGTGTTGATCGACACGACCTGAGCGGAGGCCGTGACGGAGGAGTCGAGCGGGTTCTCGCCGGTGACGAAGGTCGCGTCGAACTTCTCGAATGTGCCCTTGACCTTGCTGATCATAATGTGACGGATGCTGAATCCGACCTCGCTGTGCGTCGGGTCGATGGTCCAAGTTCCGGCCTTGTAGCCGGGGATGCTCACTGCGGTGGTCTCAGTCATGGGTTCTCCTCAATTCGCGGGACGGTGGATTCTCGTCCACGGTTTCATGCAAGCGCATAGGAAATGTATTTATTCCAGATTGGCGAAAGTTCTTAACGGCGACTGCCCGCACACTCCCGCAGGAATCCCTTGACGGCCTCTGGGGCCGAGGGTACCGTCGGTCGCTCAGGGGGCTGGCTCACAGGTGGAACGGAGGGCGGAAATGCGCTCACGGTTCCTGCTCCCCCTGAGCCTGCTGATCGTTCCGCTCGCCGGGTGTTCGTCTCCCTCTCCGTCGTCCTCCCCCGCGGCACCGGCCACCGAAAGCGTCGTGATGCGCCCAGTCACTGAGCGCGGTCTCCCTGCCGCGGGCTTCACCGTGACCGACGAGGCACATGTCACTCTCGACTGTGGTGGCACCTCATTCGATGCGCGGCCGTCCGCGGTCGCCGTCGATGACGACATTCTCGCCTGCGCTCCGTCGAGCGCGTTCGCCGTAGCCTGCTGGCAAGACCCGGACCCGGGTTTCGTGGCCTGCTACCGCGATCCGTGGACCACCGTAATAGTGCGCCTGCCGAGCGGCGGGAGCCTGCCGACGGCCACCGCGCCCGAGCAGGCGCAACCGCTCGGGCTGGCGCTCAGCGATGGAGACCGCTGCCTGATCCGCAGCGGCGGGGTCTGGAACGATCTGGCCGAGCACCCCGACTGGTACGGCACGTACTCGTGTTCGGATGACGGAGCGGTCTGGGCCGAGAGCGCTGACGGCATCGACCGGTCCGATCCCCGGTGGACGGTGCAGGTCGCGCCGATCTCGGGGGAAGACCCGCTCAGCACCCGCGAGGTCGTCACCGCGTACTACGTCGGTACGGCCGAGGGCTAGCAGCAGCCGCCCCACCCACTCACGGCACCGGTCGCGGGGGCCGGCCCGCGGCATCCGTCGACGTCGACGTTTCCGGTCGAGACCGATCGGCACACCGGCCGACCTCGACCGGAACTGTCGAACCCGCCGCCGCGGACCCGCGGATCACTCCTGGACTGCGCGGAGAGCGACCCGGCCGCGCAGCACGAGGAGCTTGTATGCGGCCTCATCGATCTGCTCCGGCGTGAGGCGCCCAGAGTCGACCGCTTCAACGATTCTGCCGATCAGGGTGGTGACATCGGTGCCGAAGAGCTCGGGATTCGCTCGGCCGGCCAGGAACGAACCAGGGTCGGCCGTGACGTCGGCGACGATCCCGAAGTTGACACTCACGCCGACGGACTCCAGAAGGGACGACCGGCTGCGGAACGCCTCCTCCGCGGCCTGCGCGGGGAGCGTCTGCAGTGCTTCCGCCCCGGGGGCCCGGTCCCGCTGCGAGCGCCATCACGCGGCGGGCGGGAACCGGGTGTCTCATCAGTACAGGCTAGCCCGCCGACCAGAGGCGGGACGTCGCACGCATCCACTTCTCCGGTCGCGGCGTTACACTCGGACCTCGAGTGGGAAGGCACGCATGCAGATGACAGAGATTGCCGGTGAGGCCGTGCTGATCGCCGCCGGAGGCCGGGCGATCCTGCTGCAGATCGCCGACCCGGCTATCGGCCACGGGGTGGCCCACCACAGCGATTTCACATCCCGACCGCTCGATCGGCTGCGCGGCACCCTGACGTACGTGTACGCGGTCGTGTTCGGCACGCCCGAGGAGGCGGCCGGGGCGCGCCGCCAGGTCAATCAGGCCCACGGCCCGGTGTCGGCCCCGGCCACCGCGGCGAGCCCGGCGTACAGCGCCTTCACCCCGGAGCTGCAGCTCTGGGTGGCGGCGACCCTCTACGAATCCGCCATCACGATGCGGGAGCTGGTCTACGGCCCGCTCGACGACGATACCGCCGACCTGCTGTACCGGGAGTATGCCGTGCTGGGCACCGCGCTGCAGATGCCGTCGGGGCTGTGGCCGCCGGACCGGGTCGCCTTCGCCGCCTACTGGGACCGGCGCCTCGGTGAGTTGCAGACGGATGCCGCCACGCGCGCCGTCGCCAGCCAGCTGCTGCATCCGCGCACGGGGCCGGTCTGGCTGCGACTGATGATGCCGCTGGCGCGCCTCGTCACCGTCGGGCTGCTGCCCGGCCAGGTGCGAGAGTTGTTCGGTCTGTCTTGGTCAGCGGGGGCGCAGCGCCGCTTCGACCGGCTGATCCGGTTGACCAGGCGCGTCTACCCCCGGCTGCCGCGCCGCCTGCGCCACTGGCCGAAGAACCATTACCTGCGGGCGATGCGGCAGTCGCTGGAGCTGGCGGTAGTCTGAGGGTTTCCCCAGCCGGAGGATTCCAATGACGCAGCACTCGGCCCCCGCCGTGCCGGGCACACCCGACGGTCTCGACCCGATCGACCGGCAGATCGTGGCCGAGCTGAGCCGCGACGGCCGCCTGTCCATGCGGCAGTTGGCCACGCTCGTGCACATTTCCCGCACCACCGCGCACAGCCGGGTGCAGAATCTCGTCCGTCAGGGTGTGGTCACCGGGTTCGGCGCGCAGATCGACCGCCGGGCGCTCGGACTCGGGGTCTCCGCCCTCGTGATCGTGAAGATCGGCGAGGTCTCGTGGGCCGAGATGGCCCGGCGGCTGAGCGAGCTGCCCTTCGTCGAGAAGGCGCAGGCCGTGAGCGGCGACATCGACATCATCCTCACCGTCAGCGCCCCCGACCACGAGCAATTGAGCCGGGCCATCCTGCGCGATATCCACAGCATGCCCGGTGTGATCTCCACCCGATCCCATTTGATCCTGGAGGAGATCACCGGCCTGCCCCCGGCACGCGCGGCGGACAGTTGGCGCTGACCGGCCGTTCTTCACGGACGATTGGTCCGGCGCGACGCCGCTTCCGACCAAACGTTCGCATCCGTCGCCGGGGCATCGTCTAAGGCGTTGAGATGCCGCACCATTGCGTCATGAGCCTCAATGTCGAGAGCCTGGTCGAGAGTCCCCTCGCCGCGCCGCGCCCCCTCCGCCTGATCGATGACACCGGCCGCGCCGCCAACCCCGATGAGGCCGGTGGGCTCGTGCTGCCGGACCCGGCCACACTGCTCAGCCTCTACCGGCGCATGGTCGTCGCCCGCCGGTTCGATGTGCAGGTCACCGCACTGACCCGGCAGGGGCGTCTCGCGACCTACCCGTCGGCCCTCGGTCAGGAGGCCTGCGAAATCGCCGCGGTCGCTGCCCTCGGCCCCGAGGACTGGCTCTTCCCCACCTACCGGGACAGCATGGCCCTGCTCACCCGCGGCGTGCCGGCCGAGCACATCCTGGCCTCGTTCCGCGGGGATTGGCACAGCGGATACGACCAGAACGCCCACCGGATCGCCCCACAGGCGACCCCGCTGGCCACCCAGGCTCTGCACGCCGTGGGGCTCGCAACCGCCTCCAAGCTCAAGCGGGACGCCACAGTGGCGCTGACCCTCCTCGGAGACGGCGCCACCAGCGAGGGCGACGCCCACGAGGCGTTCAACTTCGCCGCCGTCTGGCAGGCCCCGGTCGTCTTCGTGGTGCAGAACAACCAGTTCGCGATCAGCGTGCCGCTGGACAAGCAGATGCGCTGCCGCACCATCGCCGACAAAGCCATCGGCTACGGGATGCCCGGCTACTTCGTCGACGGCAACGACGTCGCCGCGATGTACGCGGTCACCTCGACGGCAGTCCAGAACGCCCGCGCCGGCCAGGGACCAACCCTGATCGAGGGTCTGACCTACCGGATGGAGGCACACACGAACTCCGACGACCCGAGCCGCTACCGCGATGCCGGGGATCTGGAGATCTGGCGACGCCGCGACCCGATCACCCGCCTGGACACCTACCTCGGCGAGATCGGTGCGCTGAGCGACGCGGAGCGCGCGGACATCCGTGCCGAGGCCGAGGATCTGGCCGCGGACACCCGGGAGTGCATGACCCGGTCCGCGCCGGTGGATCCGCTCGAGTTGTTCGAGCACGTCTACGCGACCCCGCGCGCCGCCTTGGCGGAACAGCGCGCCTTCCTGGCGGTCGAGCTCGCCGAGCACGCCGCCGCATCCGTCGCCGCCGACACCGCGGAATCCAGCACCGCTCAATCAGGGGGAACCCGATGACACTCCACGACACCGCACCGACGCCGCTGCCGCTGCGCGCGCCGGTCACTCTCACCATGGCGGCAGCTCTCAACGCCGCGATCCAGGATGCGATGCGCGACGACCCGACGGTCGTTCTGTTCGGTGAGGATGTCGGCCCGCTCGGCGGAGTCTTCCGGGTGACCGACGGGCTGTACGCCGAATTCGGGGAGAGCCGGGTGAGCGACTCACCGCTGGCCGAGTCCGGGATCGTCGGTACCGCGATCGGCATGGCGATGTACGGTCTGCGCCCGGTGGTGGAGATGCAGTTCGACGCATTCAGCTACCCGGCGTTCGAGCAGATCGTGTCGCACGTGGCCAAGATGCGCAACCGCACCCGCGGGCGAATCCAACTGCCCCTCGTGATCCGCATTCCCTACGCCGGTGACATCGGCGGGGTCGAACACCACTCGGATTCCTCCGAGGCCTACTGGACGGCGACGCCCGGTCTCACCGTCGTCTCGCCGTCGAATCCGGCGGATGCCTACTCGATGCTCCGCGAAGCCATCACCAGTGACGACCCGGTCATCTTCCTCGAACCCAAGAGCCGGTACTGGGCCAAGGCCGAGCTCAGCTTGCCCGTGCGCACCGCAGCGATGAACACCGCGGTCGTGCTGCGCGAGGGCACCGACGTCACGCTGATCGCTTACGGACCGACTGTGAAGACCGCTGTCGCCACCGCGGAGTTGGCCGTGGCCGAAGGCCTCTCGATCGAGGTCGTCGATCTGCGCAGCCTGTCCCCGTTCGACGACGAGACCGTGGGTGCCTCCGTGCGGAAAACCTCTCGCGCCGCCGTGCTGCACGAGGCGGCGCAGTTCGGCGGCTACGGGGCGGAGGTCGCAGCCCGGCTGACGGAGCGCAACTTCTTCTACCTGGCCGCACCCATCCTGCGGATCACGGGCTTCGACATCCCCTATCCCTCCCCCAAACTCGAGGAGTACTTCCTGCCGACCCCCGACCGCATCCTTGCCGCCCTCGGAACCTGGGAGTGGAACTGATGTCGCTGAACTTCATCCTGCCGGACCTCGGCGAAGGACTCACCGAGGCCGAAATCGTCTCCTGGCTGGTGGCCGTGGGCGATACCATCGCCATCGATCAGCCTGTGGTCGAGGTCGAATCGGCCAAGTCCATCGTGGAACTGCCGTCGCCGTACGGCGGGGTGGTAGTGGCTCTGAACGGGTCAGTCGGCCAGATCGTGCACGCTGGGCAGGTTCTGCTGACGGTGACGGATGCCGCGGACACCGCACCGCCTACCTCTCAGCCGGCTCCGACGCCCACATCAATGCCGGCCACGGTTCCTCCCGCGAAGGTCGGCGGGGCGGCATCCGGTGCGGTGCTCATCGGCTACGGCACGAGCGAGAACACGCGTCCCGTCCGGCGCCCGGCCACCGCGCGCTTCGGTCTGCGGCCAGGCTTAACGACTGCGCTCACCACGCCGATCGTCGCACCGGTCGCCGTCGTGGCCCCGCCCGCCCCGACACCGGTAACGGCCCCGATCTCGTCGGCGAGCCCGGCCGGCCGCTCCCCCGTGGTCTCGCCTCTCGTTCGTCGCCTCGCCCGTGAGAACGGCCTCGACGCGACCCGGCTGATCGGAAGCGGCAGTAACGCACTCGTGCTACGCCGGGACGTCGAGTCGGTGATCCGGGAGCGGGCAGCGGCGACCGGCCCTGTATCGACGGTCGAGCCAACACCGATCGTCGAGCCTGGAGTCGTGGTCGAGCCCGCACCGTTGGTCGAGCACGCACCGTTGGTCGAGCCCGTCGAGACCCGGTCCGCCTCCACCCATGACATCCGTATCCCGATCACAGGCCTGCGGAAGGTGGTGTCAGAGCGGATGACCACCTCACGCCGGGAAATCCCCGAGGCCACGGTCTGGCTCGATGTCGACGCGACCGAACTTTTCGCCGCGCGAGACCGTCTCTTCGAGAGCACGGGCGAGCGTTTCAGCGTGACTGCTCTGATCGCCCGGTTCACGGTAGCCGGATTGCGCCGCTTCCCGCTGTTGAATTCATCGGTCGACACAGCGAGCCAGGAGATTTTACAGCGCGGCGCCATCAACCTCGGGCTTGCCGCACAGACCCCACGGGGGCTGATGGTGCCGGTGGTGCACGACGCCCAGGCGATGACCACCCGCGAGTTGCGGGATGCGATCGCCGGTATCGTGGCCCAGGCGGCGGATGGCGCGTTCCCTCCCTCTCGGCTCACCGGTGGCACCTTCACCCTGAACAACTTTGGTGCGCTCGGTGTCGATGGGTCAGCCGCGATCATTAACCACCCCGAAGCCGCCATTCTGGGCATCGGGCGGATGATCGAGCGTCCCTGGGTGGTCAACCACGCCCTCGCGGTGCGCACGGTCGTTGAACTGTCCCTGGTCTTCGACCACCGGGTCTGTGACGGTGGTACCGCTGCCGGTTTCCTCACCTACGTCGCACGCTGCATCGAGTCCCCGGTGAGTATGCTCGCCGACCTCTGAGACCGGTGACGCCTCACGTCAGGTCAATCACGGAATCGACGGGCGTTCTACAACAGGCCCCGACCATGTCCTGCCGTGGGGTCTCATGGCGCTCCGGGCTTGTTGCAGTTGACACACCTGAGTAAGAATCCACGCCGGGCGGGTTATTCGGGCGTTCCGCATCTGTGCGTTCGTGCCCGGCCCGTAGTCTCGGGCTTGTGTGCGTTCAGGGTCGGGCTTGCGAGGATCCTGAATCCTTGCTGATGCGCACTGGCTTCAGGACGCGTATCAAGCAAATCGGTACATCGGTGCAGCCGATCCTGAAGCGCTGCGGTGGCTTGACGGCCGCGGCACGCGGTCAGCCGGGCCGCGCGTCACGGCGCATCAATGAACCCCGAGCGCTCTGAGGCACGCCGTGACCCCGGCCGCAACGACGACGACAGCGACGAGCGGTGCGCGCACGGCGGCGGCCAGAGCAGCCACTGCTACTCCAACTACGCGGGCCCATCCAGCGAAGTCGGACCCTTCATAAAGCGCCGAGGTGGTGGCGACGCTTGCAAGGAGCACGACTACCGCGGGTTCACTCCATTGCTCGAGCCGGAGAGCGAGGCGGAAACCACCGAAGCCGACCCCGCCGAGCCTGATGGCGTAGGTACCGGCAGCGAGAACGAGCACAGCGAGAACAAGATCAACTTCAGGCACGGTGTCCTCGCTTTCGTACGGCGGTGAGCAACCCTGCCAGGCCGAGGATAGGGGCGAGGCCCGCTGCCACGAATGGGGTGGCGGCTAGGGCGATCGTCGCGCCGGCCACTGCAGGTCCTACCGTGCTGCGCTTGACGCTTCCGAGGAGGATGGCGAGGAAGATGGCGGGGAATGCGGCATCCAACCCGAGACGGGCAGGGTCGGGCACGACGTAACCGACCAGCACGCCGATTGCCGCGCCGAGCGGCCAGGCAATAAGGATTGCGACCCCGGCGACGCGGAAAGCCAGGAGGCGTTGGCCCGATCTCGGTTGAGCCAGCGCAAAGGCGACGCTCTCGTCGTTCACGAGGTGGGCCGATAGATACCGAGCAATTCGCGGTGCTGGCAGAAAGGAGGAAGCCGAGAACCCGTAGACGATGTTCCGAAGGTTCACCAGCAACGCTGCAGCGACCGCAACCCACGGCAGGCCGCCGGCCGCGATGACACCGACGAACAGTAACTCGGAAGATGCGCTGAGCACGAGAATGGCGGCGAGGATGACCAGCCAGGGTGGGAAGCCTGCCGCCAGTGCGGCCGATCCGTAGGCAACACCGACCACCAGCACCGCCGATGCGATAGCTATGGCGGAGGCCCTGAGGCGTACTGTTCGTTTTGGTGAACGCATGACGGTTATTCTGAACGATTCGCGGTCGTACGTCAAGCTGGTCACATGTTCGATATAGTGAACACATGACAGAAACGCTCGGCCCGCGCATCGGGGCAGCGCTCAAGCGCGAACGTAATGCTGTAGGCCTGACTGTCTCCGAACTCGCACGTCGGGCAGGGATATCCAAGGCGACAGTCTCGCAGCTCGAATCGGGTGTGGGTAACCCCAGCGTCGAGACGCTGTGGTCCCTGGGCGACGCGCTCGGCGTGCCTTTTGCACGCCTCGTGGATGAACCACCCGAACGGGTGACCCTTATTCGCGCAGCCGATGCGCCGCGAATTGGCTCTGCCGGCAGCAGTTACGCCGCAGCACTCCTCTCCTCAAGCCCGCCGAACGCGCGCCGCGATGTCTATCTCGTGCAAGCCGAACCGGGCAGCCCCAAAAATTCCGCGCCCCACACCCACGGCACCGTGGAACACGTGATTCTGATATCCGGGACAGCGCTGGTCGGTCCGGCAGCATCCCCGCTCCTGCTGCACCCCGGTGACTACGCGTGTTACCCCGGGGACGCACCCCACATCTTCGACGCCCGCGACGACGGCACGACAGCGGTACTCATTTCAGAACTGCGTTAGGCGCTCAAGGGATCGCGATTGATGAGCGGCCGTCGATTCAGGATCAATCCGGCTCCCTTTGAGGGTTCCCCTGTTGCACATGCCTGAGGTGAAGGTGTTGCTGGACTATGCCGAGCAGGGCGATCAGCTCGACGCCGCAGCAGTATAGGAGCTGTAGCGCACGGAGGGGATGCGGGAGCGGTTTGAAGAAAGCCGTGCAGGTTGTGAGCAAACTCAGCCCGTTGGAGTCTGCCTCGGCATCGGCGCCGCCTTTGCCGAGTTCGAACGTGAACTCATCCATGCCATCCTCAAGCCATGCGAACTTCACGGATTGTACCCACTGGACTCTCGATGGTGGTGGTCGCTTGCCTGATGACCGGCTGCACGGTGGGCCCGTTCGAGGAGGAATCTAGCGGCGGTCTCAAGTTCACAGCGGAGCAGATGACCCACTTCGACGGATACTGCGGCGTTGGGGTGAAGATCGAGAACGGGAGCAACCGCACAGCAAAGTTCGTCGAAGACGACATTGAGGTGTTCGATGGGTCAAGCTCGCTCGAATGGAATCTCCCGTTCCCCGATGTCAAGACGGGGGATTCGGTTCGCGGGTATGTTGTCGATGAGTTTCCGACCACGATCGATCCTGGAGCCGTGGCCACTCACGCCTTCGTTATGAACTGTGACGGCAACCCCTACACGTTAACGGTCAACTCGATCAACGCCGGCTCCGTGAGCTTCAATTTCTGACTCCCGTCCGGCGTGTGGTTGAAAGGGTGCACCGCAAGGCCTGTCGCAACCGTCACGTCGTCTGTGGCCTTTTCGGTTTCTTCTGGCCCGAGCTCGTGTTTCGCCCGCACAGCTCCGGCACTCACATTCATATCGGTTTTCGGTTGCTTCGCCCCTGAGCCTGCAATGAAACGCGTCCGTAGGACGTTCCCAATTCGAGAACTCGTTTGAGTCCGCAGAGCGAGTCGGGTCCGGTGTCGATGCGAGACTGGGCCCGTGCTGGAAAACAACGAACGTCGTCTCGTGACTGCCGCCGAAGCGATAGCGCGATCCCTGCCAGACAATGACACGCACACGGTCGCCTCGGCGGCCATGGATACCCAAGGCAACGTCCACACGGGCGTGAACGTCTTCCACTTCACAGGCGGGCCCTGCGCCGAACTCGTCGTCATCGCCGCCGCCGCGCAAGCCCTCGCTGGCCCCCTCGTCACCATCGTCGCGGTCGGTGACCATGACCGTGGGGTGCTCGCTCCGTGCGGCCGATGCCGACAGGTCTTGCTCGACCTTCACCCCGACGTGGCAGTCATCCTGCCCCTCCCCGGCGGCGACGTGACAGCGGAACCCATACGCGATCTACTGCCCCGGAGCTACTCGGCACCGGACCTCGCATCCGGCCCCAGAATCGTCTACTTCAACCCTCGCTACTACGACAGCATCGCTTCGGGTCAGAAGACAGTCACGATCCCATCCAGACTGGATCGGCAGTGCTTGTATTCGACGACGGAGACACCATTCGGCGGCTCAACGCGAAGATCGAGAGCGTCGAATCACGGCGCTTTGATCACCTGACTAACGACGACGCCCACCAGGAAGACCTCCCCGACGCGGACGCACTTCGCGGAGCACTACGCACGCACTACCCCGACCTCGAAGGCCATGATGTCGTGGACGTAGCGACGTTTCACCTGATGACTGCATGACGCGGTCACGGTTGGTTGCCCGGCCGAGGATTGGCGACCTAGAGATTAGTCAATTGCGTCAGCAGCGTCTCGGCTGCGCCGGTGATGCTGCCGATTACGGAGAAGGTGAAGATGCCAGCCACTCCCCAGAACCAGTAGCGGTCACTCCGACCCGCTTTCATACGGTTGAGCGCCAGCCACCAAGCCGCCACCGTCGCCAAGGTCGAGGCGATCACCGTCCCGAACGCCATCCGGACGAAGTCTGCTGGGCCTGGAGGATCCCAGGAGTTGGTCGCGAGCACGATACAGATCGGAACGATGATCATCCCCACGAATCCGATGAGAACTGGGGACACAGCGCGTCGTTTCTGAGTACTCGCCTGAGTTGACATGCGGTGAGTCTCGCAGGTCTCGCCCCCGCAGACGACGCAATCGCTCAAGCGATCCGCAAAGGGTTCCCCTTGGGCCACCTACGACCTGGGCTCAGCACAGCTCATCTTCCACGCTCTCCCGAATTTGTCCGGATGCGCCGATGCTTCTCAGCCTTTGTGAATCAGGTCTACGATTTTCTGCGCGTTGTCGTCCGGAGAGACGCTGATCTGCACCTGATCACCCTCCATGGCCTCCATCACCACGACGGCAGCCTGTATCTCCCCGCCGATCTTGATAATCAGGCGCGCCGAATCCCCGGCTTGGACAGCCTTCACCGTGAGGGCGTTAAAGACGATCGCCCCCTCTTCGGTGAACGTCACATCAACCGCGTTCTGCCCCTCACCTTCGGCGATGGTGGCATCCTTCACTCCAGCTCGCTTAAGTGCGGATGGGAAAACAACATTCTCGCCATTGACCTGAACGCATTGCGGGTCCGCCCCATCAGCGCAAGTCTGCGATACCGCCAACTCGATCGCTCCCCCGGTAGCCGACGCGGAGTCACCGGTGCCAACTCCAGCCGAACACCCACTGAGGGCCAACATGACAAGTACGACCAGAGAGAGCCTAGATGTTCGAGAAGCCATGAATATCCTTCCTTCGACGCGGGCTGAGGACCGGCAGAGCTTCCGCGTCCAACTTTTGCCCGGCCGCGGATTGGCGATCTATGAATTGTTCAATTGCACCAGCAGAGTCTCAGCAGCACTGGAGATGCTGCCAATTGAGGAAAGAGTGACGATGCCAGCAACGCCCCAGAACCAGTAACGGTCACTCCGACCCGCTTTCATCCGGTTGAACGCCAGCCACCAAGCCGCCACCGACGCCACCGTGGCGGCGATTACGATACCAAACGCCATCCGGACGAAGTCTGCTGCGTCTGGAGCGTCCCAGGAGTTGGTCGCAAGCACGATGCAGAACGGAACGATGATCATCCCCACGAATCCGACGAGCACCGGAGACACAGCACGTCGGTTCTGAGTACCCGTCTGAGTTGACATGCGGTGAGTCTCGCAGGTCTCGCCCCCGCAGACGACGCAATCGCTCAAGCGATCCGCACGGGGTTCGTTTCGCGGTCCGTGGTTGCACCCAGCCCTAGACCGTTTCGCTAGGACTCTCCCGGTGTCTCTCTGTATCCAGGAGGACTCGCCGACGGCTGCTCCCCTGGACCAGCACCAAGCCAGCCGCGAGAACGGAAGCAGCTGAAGTGGCGAGCATTACGGTCAACACCACATCGGGTTTCAAGGTCATCGCCCTCCCGGTCATGGACGTGAATTCGCACTGCAGCCCCAGCGGGATCAACGTGATCCGGCCAACAACCGGCTCACCGGGGTCAACGCTCTCGCGCGACGCCGGGAGTGCGTCCACAACGCACGAATAGCTTGGATCTCGAACCGCGTAAATCGCTGCCGCAGGCGGCAATGCCATGAAGATGGCCAGCCCGCACAACGCGGTAGCCGCCCATCCCCTCGTTCCCATTTGGCCATGCAACCACAGTCCCAGGCGCCCGCCGGGATTTTCTCTTCAAGTCGCGGGAAGTGACCGCACAGGGTTCGCGCGGGCACCTGCACCAGTGACGCGCGAATTTGCTCCCGAAGGTCCCGCTTTCGGGCCTCGCACGCGCGGTGTCGACGCGAGCGTGTTCATGGGTGTCTGCTTTCCCCTACGCTGACATCGGCGGTGTGGATTGCGCCCTCACGGAGAGGATCGAATTCTTATGAGCATTGTCGTGCCGGGCGTGCCTCCGCTCGAATGGGTCAACGGGCCGGGCTTGGCTGAGACGCCCGCGAGCGGTGTCCTCATCCTCACCGCGGTCGCTGGCGCCGACTGGACCAATGACGCGTTCGGAGGTCCTCAACAACACGCGGCGACCGCGCTCGGCTTCGCCCCGGCAAAAGACTTCTCGCTTTCGGTCCGCGCCCAGGTGCCGACCGAGAGAACAACGTTCGACGCCGCCGTCTTGGCGATCTGGGGTGACCCTGACCATTGGGCCAAGTTGTGTTTCGAGTATTCGCCCCAGGGCCAGGCCATGGTCGTGTCTGTAGTGACAAATGAGTATTCGGATGACTGCAACTCCACGCTGGTCTCCGAGAAAGCGGTCTACCTTCGCGTGGTTCGCTCTGGGGCGGCCTGGGCATTCCACTCTTCCATTGACGGCCACAGTTGGGTCTTCGTTCGTGTCTTCCGTCTTGCCTTCGACGGTCCCGTACGTGTTGGCTTTCTGGCACAAGCTCCGATGGGCGATAGCTGCGTGGCCGAGTTCGACAACATCGTCTACAGCATTAACGTGCCGGCAGACTTTCGCGATGGCAGTTGATTCCGCGCGGAGGATGACCTTTTTGCGACGCACAGTTCAGGCTGAGGGTGTCACGATCTCATCCTCGTGCATACCCAGTCGAGCGTGTGGGACTGGGGAATCACGTTCGCCGCGATCCTCGGAGTCATGGGCGTTGCGCTCTTCCTGACCGCCCGGCTGGCTACTCGACGAACCTGGCACGCATCGCTCTGAAGATTCAGACCCCGGACAGTCCCGATGGAGGTTCCTCTTCGGCTCCGATTCGCTGGCGCTGGAACCAGCCGAGGAACGCCCCCTATGGGCGCCCGGTGATGTGGGATGCTGGGCAAAATGGATGTCATTACTGAACGTTTGGTTCTTCACGCGCTTTCTTCCAGTGAGGCTGAGCGAATTATTAACCGGTCGCCCAACGAGGATGACCTGTGGCACGAGGATTATCCGCTCGAAGACGAGCTTGATCCGTTGCGGAGTCTCGCGTATTCAGTCGACGCCCACCCTGTCTTCACTCTCTACATGATTCAAGTGGCCGAGGACCGGCGCGCAATCGGCGGGATCGGCTTCTTCGGTGCGCCGGGTGCAGACGGAGTGGTCGAACTGGGCTACGGACTCGTCGAACCCATGCGAGGACGAGGCCTGGCGACGGAAGCATTACTGGCCGCGATCACAATTGCCGCGACCCACGGCGCGCTGCGAGTCAAAGCAGACACTGCGGTCGACAACATCGCCTCCCAGCGCGTACTCGCCAAAGCAGGGTTCCTCGAAACCTGCCGGTCGAGTCAGGACATCTACTACGCGCTCGAGCTCCACTTAGCCACTCTTTTGAATTGAGGAACAGCGCGATGACATTGCGTATCCGCGACGCTGCCACTGAGGACATCGACATTCTCGCGGCGATGCTGCTCGAAGCGTTTAACTGGCGCGAAGACCGGCAACCTGCGACTCTGCAAGCGATCATGAATAGCCCCGACATCTGGCACTACGTCTCCGATTGGAAACGAAGCTCAGATTTCGGTTTCGTTGCCTACGAGGCAGAGGACAAGCCGGTCGGTGCGGCTTGGGCGAGGTTCATGACCGCCGAGGATCCCGGATATGGATTCGTTGATGAGGGCATCCCCGAACTAGGCATGGGCGTCGTGAGCACTCATCGAGGCCAGGGCATAGGCCGCGTCCTACTGGAGCGGACCATACGGGCCTCAGTCGATCGTGGCCTCCAGGGGCTGAGCTTGAGCGTTGAAGACGACAACGAGCGAGCCCGTGCTCTATACGTGAGCAACGGCTTCGTCGTCGCGGGACGGGTCGACAATTCGGACACGATGCTTCTAAGGTTTTGACCCGCTGAAGGTTCCGCGAGCGGACACTTTATGCGTGTTCCTGGATGTCGACGAGCCAGCCCTCCAGTGAGCGTCGGCGTTGCTCGGGCGGTGGAACAGCGAACTCTCCGGCGTAAGAGAGCGGTTCGGCGTCTACGTCGATGCTCAGCCGAACTCCCTGAACCGAGGTCAACCTCGCTGTATTCGCAACTGGCTCGATCTCGATCATGTATCGAGAGGGCGAAGTTGCTAGGAACGCTCCATTGCCAAAATCGCGGCCGACCATCGCCCTCTCGTCGCCGTCCGCCGTCCTGATCGATTCGGGCGGCGCGCCGTGGCCGGGCTGACGCAGAGACCGACGCTCGATGACGTCCTGTGTGACCGCGTGTACCGCGATGACCCTGCCGCGCACACGATCGGCGAGCTCCTCCTCATGGTGCGACTCCATCGTGTCCACCGTGGCGAAAAGTTCCGACCCGAGCATTTCAGCGAGAGCAGCATGCGGCGTTCGTGTCTCGATACCGAAGTCGACCTCATCGCCGATGGCAAAAGCATCGCCACAGCACGCCCATTCCCATTTCGTCAGCCACACGCGCGTCATAACGCCCACGCTAACCCAGCCCACATGCTGAGACTCAGCCGACGCGTTAGGAGATCCGCTCCCGGAACGTTGTAGCTGTCCTACTCAAGGTTCCCCAATCCTTTTGGAAGCGGCGGAGCATATTTCGGGAACTGTGTCATAGCCTCAGTCTCATGCCGCTCTCCGAGTACGTCAGTGCGATTCGCGGGCTCATCGGGTCCCGACTTCTGATCCTGCCTGGTGCGACTGCAGTGATAATCGACGGTGCCGGCCGTTATCTACTTGCTCGGCACGTGGCGGGCGACCGATGGGGATTCGTCGGAGGCGGGATCGAACCGCTGGAGGATCCTCGGGCAGCGTTGCGCAGGGAAGTCAAAGAGGAACTCGGACTCGAGGTCGACATTGTCCTCGTGGTCGATAGCTATGGTGGCGGCGACTTGACGAACGAGTATCCCAACGGTGACGTCGTGAGCTACGTCACGACCGTTTACCTCTGCCACCTCGCCGAGGAACCGCCCATCCTCGAGACGGAGGAGTTGTCCGCTGTCGGCTGGTTCTTTCCCCTCGAGATCAAACAGCTCGATCGGTTCGAATGGATAGATCGAGTCATCGACGACATCGGGCCCAGCTTGAACGGGCTCGATTCAGCCCAAACGGCGCCCGTTCACGCGATCACCTAGGAGCTAGCAGCATGGACATCACGTTTGCCGCGCTCGACCTGCCAGCCGACCACGCTGCACTTATGCAGTTCATGCTGTCCAACGAGTTCCCCTTCCACGTAAACGCCAGACCGTCCCGCACTGATCTTGAGCGCAAGATCTCCGACGGAGCATTCGGCGGCCCCGATCACGCGAGCTTCTGGGTCCAAACGGAATCCGAAGGGCGCATAGGCCTTGTGATCCTCGAAGACCTCCTCGACGACGCACCCTTGTTCGACCTGCGGCTATCCGCGGCCGCTCGGGGCCGCAGGTTGGGCGCACCCATTCTGCGGGCCCTCACCGCCGAGGTCTTCCAGCGATGGCCGAACATCAATCGATTCGAAGGGCAGACCCGCGAAGACAACATCGCGATGCGCAAGACTTTCCTTCGCTCAGGGTTCATCAAGGAAGCTCACTACCGCGAGGGCTGGCCCGTGACCGGCTCGCACCCGCTGGCATCAGTCGCCTATGCAATTCTTCGTCATGACTGGGTAACGGGCGAGACCACAAATTTCGTTTGGGAAGATCTCACCGTCTGAGGGATAAACCGTCCCGATCACGGTTGGACTAATACAAATGTGCAACAGACCGTTGCATAATTCCCGTGCTTCCATGACGAACACCTAGACACGTGTGCTGCGGCGTTGAAGGTTCCCAAACGCCACTCCCCCGAAGCATCGGAACCGCGGCGGATTGGCGCCAAATCTGCGTCTGTGGACGGCCCTGTCTGGCGTTCGTAGTTTGTGGCAACGCTGAGTTCACGCTTCCTAACCTGGAGGACGCGTTCGCCGGTCGATGCGCTTCTGAAGATTCTCCTTGCCGCGTGCGTCGGCAACGACTGAGGCGCGCACAACCGCGGAAGTCCCGCTTCATTCGGCGCGTGATCGCCGATGCGATGCGGACGGATGCAGGAGATGACCGACACACAACACGCCTAGCCGTTTCCGAGTAGACCTCTGCACCCGAACGCCGCTCCACCGAGATGTGTCGGCAACGGGACAGCGTTCAGCGGTCGCGCCCCGTGCGTCGGCGGCTCGCCCGCCGGAAGGCGTGGACTCCTCCGACGATGGCGGCGAGCCCGCCGATCATTCCGCCTATGACCGCGCCCTGGGCCATTCCGCCCAGGAACCCCTCGCCTGGGGTCACCTCGAGCGACGGTGTGGGCAGCATCGGCTCCCCCGTGAGTACCGTGTAGGTCATCGCGGCGAAGGTCAGCACCATCGCGACGCCGTAGATCAAGATGCCGACCATTGTCGATCGGGCGCCGGCGTTCTCGGCGAGCTTCTGGAGGTTGACGTTCCGCCGGCTCGCGTACCACAAGGCCGCGACCGACGGCACGACGGTCACGACCAGCAGGACAACCGGCAGGAGAATGAGCCCGAAAAGTGAGGCGACGAGGGCGGCCAGGAGTCCGACGTAAAGCCCGGCCGTCAGTCCGAAGGCACTCGACTCCATTGACACGGCGCGTTCGCGTTCGTCGCCATATGCCGGGCTGTCGAGGTCCATGACCCGCTCTGTCCATCGGTCCAGCAGGTTTCGTCTGCGCGTCATGTGTCAGCTCCTGTCTCGTTCGTGAAAAGTTCTTCGACGGTCCCACCCAGGGCACGGGCGATCCGCAACGCGAGATACACAGATGGGGCATAGTCGCCTTGTTCAACGGCGATGATGGTCTGCCGGCTCACGTTCACCTGCTCGGCGAGCTCGGCTTGGGTAATCCGCCGCTCCTTGCGGCGCTCCCGCACCGGGTTCGCCGTGGCGGAAGCGGAGTCGTGGGGACACATACACTTATGTTAAGGATCATTGACATTTAGTGTCAAGCATCATTGTCTTCTGAGTTTGATCTGGATGTGCTGCGGGAAAGCGTTTTTCGACGCTGGTCACACTGGGCGCTCCGTCAGATCGTCGCGCTCGAAGTTCCCAAACGCCACCCAGCTGATCAAAGCCGGCTCGAAGCCCTGGCGGCGAATTCTGTGCCCCATGAAGGTCCGGCTTGCGGGCAGGCTAGGGACNTGCGGGCAGGCTAGGGACCTCGGCAGATCAGCGTCTGTTGCGCGCGTCGGCGATTGTCCAACGCTGGCCGGTGGTTAGCATGTCGCTATGGCTGGCGCAGTGAGGTTCTGAGTATGTGGCTTGGGGAAGAATTCTGGGGTGAGCAAGGACGCATAGCCAGGATCCAAGCTGGTCCGTGGGCCGGTCGCCACGCCTATATCTATTTGGAACATCAGGACGACTGGTGGGTCATGGTGATTGACCCTTCTCCCGAACCAGGCGTCCCGGGGGACAACTACATTGACGACGGCAGTTACCTCGAAGAACTGGCGCGT
>NZ_SOGK01000137.1:0-10913 GCF_004564305.1 Cryobacterium sp. TMT3-29-2 | reverse complement strand
CTCGATCGGGCACGTCACGCCAGTGGACTTCGAGATGCAATACTCGTCACAGGCCGCAGAGATCCAACTCGCCGCTTAACCCGTGTCCACTCTCCGGGGTCAAGGCCAGATTTCAATGTGCTGAGGAAATCTGGAACAGCGCCGAGAAATCGGGAAAGTAGGAGAAGCTTCATGTCATCACTGTAGGCGGAGCCACTGACAGGCTCTGCGCCAGATGGATCGCCGCACACGTGGGGATCATTTTCTAGGATCGCATTGAGAC
This sequence comes from Cryobacterium sp. TMT3-29-2, assembly GCF_004564305.1. Classification (NCBI taxonomy): domain Bacteria; kingdom Bacillati; phylum Actinomycetota; class Actinomycetes; order Micrococcales; family Microbacteriaceae; genus Cryobacterium; species Cryobacterium sp. TMT3-29-2. The sequence continues at coordinate 10,651 of NZ_SOGK01000137.1, read as the reverse complement.
GACTTCAAAGTCACGTGGGCCGGACCTCCAACGGGTACTCGCGCGGAGGCTGGCGCTTCCGACACTCCCAAATTGTGACGGTACTCGTTTGACTGTCCCGACATTAAGCCCGATGACGGGGCGCCATGCGCACGAGCTCGTCGTCTTACTGTCTCGTAACCCTAGGGATATAAGACGTCTCACGACCGTCACTTGGGCCCCATCAACACTGGCGTGTAGCTCGCATCTTTGAATGACAGCTTTCTCGCGCCGCTATCTGTCATGCAGTTGAGATCGTGTGGATCGGTCACCTGTCGTATCGGTTGCGCCTTGCAATGAGTTCTTACGCAACACTGCAGCGAGTTGCCATTGAACAAGTAAGCGTGCATACTAATCAGGTGAATATCAGTGAATTTTCTCGCGCCACGGCCGTCGCCCCGTCACGAGTCTTCGATGCTTGGGCAGATCCCGTGGCCTGGCCGCGTTGGGACCTGTCGATCGAAAGCGTGCAGTTCACCGGCCCGATGCAACTCGGTGCGACCGGTCGCCTCATTCCGACGGCGGGGCCACCGTCGAAGTTCACGATCACGGACTTGGTTGCAGACCGAGTCCTCACGAATACGTCGAGGCTGCCGGGTGCACGTTTGGATTTCATTCATCAGGTGGAACCGCGCGTTGACCATCACGTCGTGTCGGTCACAGTCCGTATCATCGGTCCCCTTGCAAGAATGTGGGGTGGGCTGCTTCGAACATCGTTAGCAGGATCGGCGCCGACAAGCGTGAACGGGCTAGTTGACATGTTGGAGCGCAGTCAGCCGTGACGGCATGGCTGGGAGTAGTGTCGGCAGACCATGTGAGAGGCGGTTGCGCGCTTGGAATCGCGCAGATCAGCCATGGTGCACGCGGTCCATTGGCCCGAATGCTCGCTGGCGACAGCTTGACCTATTACTCGCCTACCGAACATCGTGGTGATAGCAATCCACTCCGGGCCTTCACCGCGATCGCGATGCTGCCAGACGATGAGATCTGGCAAGCAGACGAAGGAGTCTTCAGGCCCTATCGCCGCCATGCCAACTATCTTGTTACGGTCTCGGTCCCTCTCGAAGAGGTGCGGGCGGATCTCCACCTGACGTCTAAGCCGAACTGGGGATACCAGCTTCGCCGCGGCTTGATCCCACTTGCGCCCAGTGACGCCGACCTCTTGCGTGAGCGGATGGTCCGGTGACCGGCAATCCGCTCGAAAGCGACTATGCCGCCGCGGACAGCAGCCCCGGATTTCTGCTGTGGCGCGTTTCCAATGCCTGGCAGCGCGCTATTCGTGCCGCCCTTACGCCGCACGGCCTCACACACACTCAGTACGTGCTTCTGGCCGTTCTCGTGCACTCAGCAGAGGAACATCTCACGCAACGGAACCTCGCCGATAAAGCCCATATCGACATCATGATGACGTCACAGGTTCTGCGCACTTTAGAAACGGCCAAGCACATCACCCGCTCGCCCCACCCGATCGACCGACGCGCCATGAACGTGCACGCCACCACACACGGCAGGCACACCGTCATCGCGGCAACGAAAGACGTAGAGACCATCGACCGTGAGTTCTTCGGAGCACGGGCGGCCGAAGCCGCCACGTTATTCACACACCTCGGAGCCTGATCAAAGTACACCACGCCTCACCACCCAGGAGCGGGCTCACGCTTATCCATAAACGACCGTCCATGAGACAGATGCGGCAGTCAATTCAAGAATCAGCGTGTCGTGTTCCATAGCCCGTGTCCGAGATCTATGTACTGTCAGGCACGTCAGAGGTACAGTTCTGTTATGGCATCTGTCGGCTACGCCCGAGTCTCCACCCGAGAGCAGAATCTCGACGCGCAAACCGACGCTCTCGAGGCGGCTGCCTGCGAGAAGGTGTTCGTCGAGCACGCCTCCGGAGTCCTCGCCAAACGGCCGGCCCTAGATGATGCCCTCGACTATCTCCGACACGGCGACACCCTCGTCGTGACGAAACTCGACCGACTCGGCCGATCCGTCCGAAACCTGAAAGAGGTGGCCGACGGACTCGAGCGACGCGGCGTCGGCCTGAAAGCACTCTCTCAAGGGATCGACACGACCACCCCGGGTGGGCGGCTGTTCTTCCACATGCTCGCCGCGATCGCCGAGTTCGAGCACGACCTCATCGTCGAACGGACTAAAGATGGCCTGGCTGCCGCGCGCGCCCGTGGCCGAAAGGGAGGGGGTCGTTCGAAGATGACAGCGACAAAGGCGCGGCAGGCACGGACGATGTACGACGAGAAGACGTATACGGTGCAGCAGATTGCCGAGACCTTCGGGGTCTCCCGCGGGACCATTTACCGCCACCTTGGCGAAGACGTCAGCCCTGCATAGGTCGTGACCCTCGATGGCGCAGAGAACAGCCGAGATGAAACTCGCACTTCTGCGTCAACACGACGGCGGTGTTCCCTGGGCCCGGATCGCTGCCGAGTCCGGAGTGCCGGTCCGTACTCTCACCCGTTGGTCGACCAGGTATCGGGCGGATCCGAGCTCGCGCGCTCTGGAACGTCCCCGCCGAGGCGACCGAGGTACGCGAAGGATTGCCCCCGAGCTGGTGGAGGTCGTGGAAGCTCTCGCTTTGCGTCGGCCGGAGCCGACGGCGGCGTTCATCCATCGCCGTGTCGGTGACATCGCCCACGACCGGGGACTTGCGGCGCCGAGCTACACCACCGTCCGAACGATCATGGCCGGACTTGACCCGGGCCTTCGCACGCTTGCCCAGCACGGGGATGCCGCCTACAGGGACCGGTTCGAGTTGGTGTTCCGCCGAAACGCGAGCCGCCCGAATGAGCAGTGGCAGGTCGATCACACCCTCCTCGATGTCGCCGTCCTTGACAAGACCGGCGTCCCCGTCCGGCCTTGGCTGACGATCGTCCTCGATGACTACTCTCGCGCGATCGCCGGGTACACCGTCTTCCTCGGTGCCCCCACGGCGGAACAAACCGCCCTCGCCCTGCATCAGGCTGTCAACAGGAAAGCGAACTCCGGCTGGCCCGTCTGCGGCCTGCCCGATGTGCTGTACAGCGATCACGGTTCGGACTTCACCTCCGCCCGACTGGAACGCGTGTGCCTTGACACTCACATTCAGCTGATCCACTCCCGAATCGGCGTCCCGCAGGGACGCGGAAAGATCGAACGGACCGACAACACGGTGACCGACACCGTGACCGTCGGCAGCAACCCGTACGGGGTGGCGGTGAATGCGACCACGAACACCGTGTACGTGACCAACTTCGCCAGCAACACGGTGTCGGTGATTGCCCCCTCGGTACTGGTGCCGGGTGTCCCGTCGGGTGTTTTGGCTACGGCCGGTAACGGGCAGGCGACTGTGACTTTCACCCCTCCGGCCAGTGACGGCGGCTCGGCCATCACCGGGTACACGGTCACCGCCACCGATACCACGACACCGGGCAATGGTGGACAGACAGTCTCCGGGACCGGCAGCCCGATCGTGGTGACGGGTTTGACTAATGGGGACAGCTACACGTTCACGGTGACCGCGACGAACGCTGTCGGCACCGGCGCCGCCTCCGCAGCATCCAGCCCCGCCACACCAGCAACGGTGCCGGGTGTCCCGACGGGTGTTTTGGCTACGGCCGGTAACGGGCAGGCGACTGTGACTTTCACCCCTCCGGCCAGTGACGGCGGCTCGGCCATCACCGGGTACACGGTCACCGCCACCGATACCACGACACCGGGCAATGGTGGACAGACAGTCTCCGGGACCGGCAGCCCGATCGTGGTGACGGGTTTGACTAATGGGGACAGCTACACGTTCACGGTGACCGCGACGAACGCTGTCGGCACCGGCGCCGCCTCCGCAGCATCCAGCCCCGTCACACCAACAAAGCCGGTGGTCACACCGGTGGCCACGCCGGCGGATCCGTCGCTGGCCGCCACCGGTTCGGACCTAGCGCTGCCAATGGGACTGGCCGGACTTCTGCTGATAGCTGGGCTGGCCGTGCTCGGCGCCGCACGGTTGCGCAGTCATTCAAGGAAACCGCACATCGGCTGAGCCAGCGACGAGATCGTTGCACAGCCAGCCTGGCGAGTGCTCAGCGAGCACATTGGCCGAGCACTCGCAAGAGGGTTCCCAAACGCCACTCCCCCGAGATATCGGAACTTCGGTGAACGGGCGCCAAATCGAGGTCCCTCGAGGTCTCTTTATGACGGAGCTGAACCGTCAAGTGCGGGGGACGAACGCAGCAGCCCGTTTCGGTAGGCGTGGGCCACGATCTGTGACCGAGAAGTGAATCCGAGCTTGGTGAGGATGCTGCTGAGGTGGGTTTTCACCGTTGACTCGCCGATGTGAGCGCTCTGGGCGATGTCGCTGTTGCTCAGTCCGCGAGCAGCGAGGAGGAAGATCTCCCGTTCGCGTAACGTAAGTGCGCCGATCGAGTTCCTGTCGGCTAACCCCGGGCTCTGGGGTCGGGAATCGATAACGGCCGTGCGGGTCTCCTCTCGGGCAGTGTCCGCAAGAATCTCGCCGGACGATTCCGTCCCTGGCTTGGTAGTTCGTGATCGAGTTCGCGACCCGACGTGCCAGGCACCCACGGTAAGGAGAATCCCCACGGCTGTCCAGCTAAGAAAGCCTTGGACAACTTCGATGGATGCGCCTTCCTTACCGTTGATTGTCCCGAACACACCGGATAACGACAGGAACGGGAAGTTGAGCAAAGCACTGACAACAACGCTTCCCAGGATTGAAAGTCCAAGCAGTGCCCGACGCATCACAGCCTTGCCATACGCGCTGATTCCAATCACCAGAAGAACAAGGGCGAGATAGGCGACCCAGCTTGTCTGGCTGAAACGTGTTGGCCAGAACAGCAGTTGCACGACAAGCAGGCCACCGGTGAGAGATAGCGCGGCACCGGGCCTCACCCGACATAGCGCAATAGCCAATGCGAATCCCAGCGCGATCAACACGGCGTAGGGGTTCGTGATGAACGTCTCCGACCGCAGGGGCACGTCGCCGATAATCTGACTGGACGATCGCGCTACCCAGACCGCAAAGAACACCGCCCCAAGCAGTGGCTCTAAAAGATGACGAAGGTGCGAGCGGATCTTTGGCATGGTCCAACGTTAGGTGTCGCGGCACCGATTGCGCGGTCGGTGACGAGGGATTCCTCCCTTTGGGGGATGCCTCTCCGACGAAGGATCGAGGATCATTTTCTTAAACGTGGCGACTGCCACGAACGGCTGTCCCATCGCACCGTTGAAGGTTCCCCTGCGAGCCTTGGGCGCGAGCGCCAAGGCAGTCCCCGGTTCACGACAACGGTGCGTCAAGAGACGCCCGATTTGCGGGCCGACGGATTACTCGGTGAACAGAACGCTGACAGATAGTTTGTGAACATGACAGAGTATCGACGCCCCACGTTCCCGGTGGAGATCTACCGGGATGAGCAGGGCCACCCGATTGATTATGGAAATCGATGGGGAGGAGCGTCTCCACCCGGAGACTCGTATTCCCGCGTTAGTAATCCGCAGCGATTCGCGCCGACGCACGAAGTCGCCGACGCTCTCATCGACTGGCTGCAGACCACCTTCGACGTCGCCATGGACCAAACCCCGAACGTGGCTGACGATCTTCTCCTCCTGCCAAATGACGTTGTTCGCGCATTGCGGGTCGTGCCCCGCGACCCGACAGCGGCCCCGCTGACATTTGTCCTCACGCGGTTCCCAGGCGTCTACCTTCACGCGGGATTGCTCCACGACTTCCACTTCCCCGCGTGCGGCTGTGATGCCTGTGACGACGATGTCCTGAGTCTGGCGGAAGAGCTCGAATGGACCGTGCGCACTGTCGTGTCAGGCGGTTATTCTGAGCGATTCGGTCCCGGGCGGGGCGACTGGATTGAATGTCGGCTCGAGGAGCCCGGGGTCGGGATGCGATCCGGGCGCAGCCCGACCGTGGATCTGCCCGAGGACCGGGTCAAGTCCGCACGAACCGCGCTACCGCCTGCAGGACAGTGGTCCCCCTGGCCGTTACTTCCGAATGGCGAAGCCGACGCTATCGGCTGATCGCCCGAGCCTGCTGTGCCGGTGAGCGTTCCCGATAAGGGACGACGACGACGACTCATGCCCTAGAGCGGCCTTCAGGCCGAGGGCGGCGGGACCGAGGCGCCGCCGCGTAGCGCCACCCGGAGGTTCAGATCGTCGCCGGCGTGGAGCTGGCGGCTGGTGAGCGGGTTGAGGAAGCCGAGGTCGTCGTCCGTGATGCCGAAGCGGTCGGCGATGTCGTTGAGCGTGTCGCCGGCGACCGCCCGGTAGGAGATGGGGGCACCATCGGTTGTAGCGGTGGCACCGCCGGCGCCAAACCGGGCGCCGGTATCGACGGCGAGCAGCCCGGGGCGGGTGTCCGGCACGTCCCAGGTGATCGTGCCGACCGCCCGGGGAGTGAGCACGCAGCCGTCAGGATCGGTCGTGCTCGGGGCGGTCGCGGTGATGACGGCGGTTAGGTAGTAGCTGGGGTCGCCCCGGGACAAGTCCCTGGGGCCCATGCTCAGCCCGGTCTGATTGGCGTCCGTGGAGAGGTTGCCGAACGAGAATCTGTACGTGTCGGCCAGGCAGGTCGTGGTCTCCGACCAGGGGCTGAAGGATAGTTGCAAGCCTCCGGGGACGTCCGAGTGGAAGTCCTTCAGTGCGACGTCGAATCCGCCCCCACCCGCCGTGACGACGACGGTTCCGGAGATGGTGTTGTCTCCCGAGGCCGACGTGAGCTCGGCCGTGCCGATGACACCGTCGGGGATGACAACGTCGGCCGCACGGTCGGGCGGGGCCGGCGCATCGGTGTGGACGGCCGTGTCGACCGGTGGAGTCTCGGTTGTCGGGGGCGAGCAAGCCGCCAGTCCGAGCACCAGAGCGATGCTCCCCAGAACGGATGTCGCTAGTCGTGGCATCAGGTCCCCTCCCCGCCGAGCCCAGTATGGCAGTCGGCCGCATCGCCGGTCCAGCCCCGGGCCCGACAAACGAGGTGGCTCGACCGACGTCGCTACCGGACGCACCGAACCTTCCCGTTGGCGGTTCCCAAACGCCACTCCCCCCGAGATTTCCGACCTTCGGCGAATTGGTGTTGAATCTGCGTCCGTGAACGTCTGGCTTACGGGCTGTCGCTTTCCGAACTTGATTGTTCGATCAAGCGTCGGTGCCATTCAGCGCAATCGCGCCCGAAGGTTGCGCCGCGCTCGTGAGTACCGTGCCCGGGCCGCGTCTGGGCGAATGCCGATGACGGCCCCGGCCTCGGCAATACTCAAGCCTTCCCAGACGACAAGAGTGATCAGCTCTTGGTCGCGGGCCGGAAGTGCCGCTAACGCCGCGATGGCCGCGTCGTCGCTAGATTCGGGGGCGATTGGCTTCACGCGAAGTTCATCGCGCAGAAGCCCGGTTAGCGCCAGGTGCCGGAAACCGCCTCGCCGGTGGGCAGCCAGAACGTTGTGGGCGACGCCGTAGGTCCAGGCTCGTCGCTGGTCATCAGCCGAAGGCAGGCCGTCGCGCCGACGCCAGAGAACGAGAAGCGTCTCTGAAAGGCAATCCGCCGCGTCCTCATTGGGCATCACCCGCCGGGCGAAGTACGCGAGTAGCTCGTCGGCGACCGACCTGATGAACTCCTCGACGTCTACCGCCACCTGTGATGGAGCTGCTGTTATGGACTCTCCGCCCATCATTTGACCTCACCGAGCCGCACAGCACAGTCCATCTCCGTGTAGGTCTCCTTCATCAGCTTTGGCTCGCCGTCTCTCGCGGCGTTGGCTACAGCAGTCATTCGGTCTCGGACGCTGTCGGCCCCGGAGCTCGTGAACGTGCGGTAATTGTCAAAGTCGCTGATCCAGGACGTCGCGCGGGATTCGTCGGCCTTATCGGATGCTGCGTGCGCAGTCAGCCATACGTCGGTCCACGCGCAAATGCCAAACATCTCGTAGAGCTGTGTCACGTAGCCTTCTTGTACTAAGGCTTGACCCGCCCCTTGTTCGGCTCCCAACTTCGCGAACAGGCGTGAGGTGTCTGCGATCGCCGCGTTCTTTGGCATGCCCGGCGGCAGCGTCAGGTACTCCGGGTAGGCGTCGATGACGACTTGGGGTGCATCGTCGGCTCCGGGGTCGATCCATTCGGTGTCGTCCTCCTCGGTGCTGGTCGACGGGTCGCCAAATACTCCGGTGCGGGCGAGTAGCGAGGTAGCGACTGCCGGTACCGCCACACCGATGCCGACCAGCGCGATGAGGCTGCCGACGACCAGGCGGTGGCGGTGTGATAGCCCGGCCGATCTCCGGCGACGCTGCGGTCCGAGTCCGTCGCGCACTTCTTGGTCCTCGAGCGTTGCGGTCAGAGCGTGTGTCGCGTCTTGGACACCTGCGGAGACGCGAACCTGCCCTAGCGCCCGGATCCGGGTTTCCACGTCGTCTGTTGAATCGTCCATACCTACCTCATGTCAAGATCTGGGGAAAACGTGACAAATTGCCTGTAACCCGTGCGTGGAATGGTGGCGGGCAGATCCCACGCCCACTGTCTTGATCCGTGGGAATCGAAGCAGAGTGGACGTCTTGGAATTGGAGATGCCTCGGCGGTTGGTGCGCAGCGGTCTCGAGATAGACGGCCGGACCGGTGAGCTGGCAAGTGATCACCGACGAGGGATCGCACCGTTCACCCCATTCCGATACTTAGGAAAAAGGAAATCACGATGGAGGACAGCCAAAGGATCGAGACCAGAACAATTGCCGCACAGGCGAGCGTTGTGCCAGTGGCGACTCGGCGCGGCACGAAGCGAAACTTGAGCATCGCCTCGGAGGCGCACAAGCCCAGCCAGGCGAGAACAGGCCCGGCACAGATCAGGCCAGCTCCGACGGCGCCCAGAGGGATCTGGCTGACGATCTGATTCCAGATCTCTGACTGTTTCAGGGTGACTGGGGTGAGTGAGGCTGACATCTCCAGTGAATCGTGCACGAGTGCCGCGATCGTGGCACTGAGCGCGACCATCACCGCCGAAGCAATAAGCGTTGCTCGCGTCGAATTCATGACAGACCGAAGTCCACCGGCGAACGCCAACACCGCGACAGCGACGGCAAAGAAGTAGAGCGTCGCCGCGAACGCATACGGGCCCCGGGGATCCTCCCCGATCGCGAACTGTTGCCGATGGTACTCGACGAGCATGCTGGCCAGAAGGCAGTAATAGCCGCTCAATGCGACCATCGGAGAGGTGAGAACGAAAACCAGCCCGAAGAGAACACGAGAACTCGGCTTTTCAGAATCCCCTCTCACCAGAAACCACACCCAGTCGCGATGGGGTCGCCGGCGACGCTCCTGCACGGCGGCGCCGAGGCTGCCCCGGAAATTCGCTGGATGGGGAGGGATGGTTTGACCAAGAGGCTAACGTTCTCCCAGCCAGGAGAAGTGCTCCCACCGCAAGTGAACCCGCGGGAACCGCGCATCATCGCCGGATGCTCGTCAGAGGTCTCATGTGGCGAGTCTTGCAGGTCCGGCCCGTCCAGCGGATGGACTCGCTCGGAACGATGCGCAAGGGGTTCCGCACTGGGGACGGCCAGCTTGCTCGGCGGCCCGCGATACGAGCAGATAGTCTGGCGCTGAATGAGGGATCCCTCAGCGGGCACCGAGGCGTGAGGGGTCGAGTGAATGCCCGTATGACCCGCGTCTAACTGGCGCTCAGGTCCCGTTCGTGCTGGAGTCAGAGCTGCTTTCGCATCTTGACGGTCGTTGTTTCATATCCAACTGACTCATACAGTCCTCGCGCGGCCTCGTTGTGGCCGAACACGCTCAGGCCTAGCGTGCGTGCGCCTGCCTCACGGGCATGGTGCTCAGCGAGCCGCATCGCCGCTCGCCCGTAGCCCTTGCCGCGGTACTCAGGCTCGACTACAACATCCCAGACCCACCATGAAGCGTGGTCGCCTGAGCTGTCGCGACCAATCCAGAGGTATCCGACGGTGCCATCTTCGTTGTGGACGAGATCAAACACAGCGTTGTCCGCAGCGGGGGTGCCCATGGGAAATGCTCGCTCAAGAGAGTCGGTGGCGTGCTGATCGGCAACGTGTGGCGCCTCACCAGCCGTGATCAGGTCTGCCTTGTACTCGGCGTGGCATCGTTCCTGCCATGAGGGGAACCGTTGTGCGTTGATCGGGACGAGGATTATCGGCATGCGACCAGCCTGACAGCACCCTCGCCCCCTCGTGACCTTTAGCTTTCGAGGCGGCTAGGTTTCGAGACACGCGGACCCCTCGGGGAGTACCGCGCAATTACCCGATAAACGATCCGTTTTTCAGACACTTCAGCTGTGCCGCTAGCAGTTCGGCGAATTCGGCCGGTATCGCGCCGACGATCAATCCATCCGTTTGGATGCCCGCACAAGGTTCCCTTCTGACAGTGACCAGGTGGGGCCACTACTTCTTCGATAGGAGCTTCGCACCGTCCGACCGCAGCTCCCCCGCCGGTGAGACATGGCGGTACAGCGTCTGCCGGGTGATCCCGAGCTCCTTGCAGAGGTCGCCAACCTTCGTTTCCTTCTGTCCCATCGCGGCCATGGCCAGGCGGACCTTGGCCGGCGTCATCTTGAACGGCCGCCCGCCCGTCCTCCCCCGTGCTCGAGCTGCGGCAAGCCCGGCGACAGTGCGCTCCG
>NZ_SOGK01000057.1:0-12095 GCF_004564305.1 Cryobacterium sp. TMT3-29-2 | reverse complement strand
TTGTGAGTTGCTTTAGTCGGTACTCACTGACCATCCCACGGTGGCTCTTTACGTTGACGAAGCAACACTCAAGAGCGGGAAACCACACCACTCACAGGGACGTGACCCTCGACCGCTTGCGGATCGAGTGTGAAGAGCAGGCCCGAGAGTTCTTCGATTGCTATTCTCGCTCCCGTGCGATTGCGTCAAGCATCAAATCGAGGCCGAACTCAAACTCGTTCGCATAGTGGTATCCGGGCTGCAGCACCTGATTCGCGGTCAGTTCCGCGAGATAGGGGTACTCGGCCGTGGGCAATTCGTCAAGCAGGATCTGCGCCATGATCGCCGTCTCTTCCTCCGTCTTGAACGGCAGGGACTTCTCCCTCATGGAAAAGCCGTACACGTAGCTGTCGATCGCCGAAATTGCGTGTGCGGTGAGCGCGAGTGACAATCCGCCGTTGCGCAGGGTGCCAAGTGCCATGTCCAGGCGCCGCAGAGTGGCGGGGCCAGGGGAAGTCCCCGAATCTTTCACGGATGTCGCCCAGGGATGACGCGACAACGCATCTCGGAACGAAACCTAGCGCCTGCGGATCGCGGTCCTCCAGTCGTCGCTGAGGCACGGTAGCTCGATACCGGCGAAGACAGTGTCCACCATTCCTGTGAGGAGGTCGTCCTTGTTCGCCACATGCGCGTAGATCGACATTGCTTCGACGCCAAGTTCCTCGCCCAGCCGCCTCATCGTGAGCGAGTCGAGGCCATCCCTGTCCGCGAGCTCAATGGCAGCCGTCAGTACCCGCTCGCGATTCAAGCGCTCCCTGGTGACACCATCCCGCTTCGTCGCTCTCGAAGCCTTAGACTCTTTCATATTGACGACCTTACTGTGTAAGGATAATATCCTTACTAGATAAGCTTACAGCATAAGGAAGAGGATACAATGAACGCCCTATTGAACAGCTCCAGTCACACGCCAGTCCGATCCGTGGACACCGCCAAGTCACAGCGGTCGGCCAGCCTGGTCGCCGGCCTCGCTCTGACGTTGATGGCCGTACTGTCCGGCTTCGGCGTCTTCGGCGCAATCCAGCCATCCATCACCCCCGGAAACGCGGAGGCGACGGCCGCGGCCATTCTCGGCTCTGAACTGATGTTCCGGCTCGGAATCGCCAGCCTGATTCTGGTCATCGTGCTCGACGTCATCGCGGCAAGCGCCCTACACACCCTGTTTGCGCCGGTGAACCAAAGCCTCTCGAGAATGGCCGCCTGGTTCCGGCTCGCCTACAGCGCCGTATTCCTCGTTGCGATCCTGCAGCTTCCCATCGCCGTGTCACTTCTGGCCGAACCCGTCGCAGCATTGCGGGCGATCGAGGCGTTCTACACGATCTGGAACATCGGACTCATTCTCTTCAGCTTCCACCTCCTGCTCATCGGCTACCTCGCGTTCCGGTCCGGCTTCATGGCGAAGGCCTTCGGCATTCTGCTCATCCTCGCCGGCATCGGTTACTCCGTCGACGGCTTCGGTCTCGTGATCATCCCCGACTTCACTGCCTTCCTCGGCCAATACCTCTTCGTCGGCGAGGTAGTGCTGATCTTCTGGCTGCTCATCAAGGGCCGCCGCCTCACCAACTAACAAATCAGGCGCTTCGGTCGGGACCATTCAGATTGCCGCCCGAAGCGCTTCACAACGCCATCTCATTCGAGGAGTAACAGCAATGAACAGCACAACGATTACGAGGCCGGTGCTCGCGGCCCGCGGCATCCGCAAGTCGTATGGCCGTGGCCCGGCACGCTTCGATGCCCTCGATGGTGTCTCGCTGGAGGTGTATGCGGGCCAGTCGATCGCGATCGTTGGCAAGAGCGGTTCCGGTAAGTCGACTCTCATGCATCTGCTGGCCCTGCTGGACAGCCCGGACGCAGGGGAAGTAATGGTCGGTGACACCGACGCGAAAGAGCTCAGCGTGAAGCAGGTGAACAGGATGCGCAATGAAGATTTCGGGTTCGTGTTCCAGCAGTTCTTCTTGAACCCCAACGCCACTGTGCTCGACAACGTCGTACTGCCGCTCACGATTGCCGGCGTTGCCGGTGGTGAGCGCAAGGCCCGCGGTATGGCGGCGCTGCAACAGCTCGAACTCGACGACAAGGCGAAAAACAAGGCTGTGAACCTCTCGGGGGGTCAGAAGCAGCGAGTCGTTATCGCCCGCGCCCTGGTCAACAACCCCAAGGTAATCTTCGCCGACGAACCAACCGGCAATCTCGACACGATGACCGGGGCGCTGGTGGAGGACATCCTCTTCTCGCTCAACAAAGACAAGGGGATCACGCTTGTGATCGTCACCCACGATCCAGAGCTTGCCGCGCGATGCGACCGGCAGATATTCATCCGTGACGGGCGCGAAGTCGGCTCCCTCGACAACGCAGGAGCAGCAGCGTGAAAACACTCGACATCATCGGAACAGCGGTGGATAACACTTTTCGCAGCAAACTTCGTACCACCCTCACGGTGGTCGCAATATTCATCGGCGCTTTCACTCTCACGCTGACCAGTGCCATCGGCACCGGTGTGTCAAACTACCTCGACATCCAACTCGCATCTGTCGGCACAACCGATGTGCTCTCGATTTCACAAACCGCCGAAGCTGCGCCAGACCTCGGCGATGGCCCCCTCAGATACGATCCGACTCGGGCGACAGCGGATGGTGTACCGAGTCCCGAAGCAGGATTCTCAACTGGCGTTCTCACCGAGAGTGACCTCGACGCGATTGGGAACACGCGGGGTATTCGCGACGTGAATGCGGTCGTCAGCTTGACCGCGAGTTACATCGAGTATGACGCCAAAGGCAAGTTCCAGGTGGCAATCAGTGAGAACGCCGAACTCACGAAGGCAGACTTAGCCGCGGGCGAACAACTGACACCCAGCGACAACAACCAGATTCTTCTGCCTGCCTCCTACCTCGAGACCCTCGGGCTCGGAGCCGCCGAAGCTGCGATCGGGAAGGTCGTGACCATCGGCATCGCTAACTACGACGGCGCAATGCACGAGGTTCATGCCACCGTCACCGGCGTGCAAAACCTAACGCTCCTCGGCGCGGGAGTGCGCCTCAACCAGGCACTGACAAATGAACTGTTCGCCGCGCAGACCGATGGCGAGCCGACAGCCTATGAACGGGGCTACTTCTTAGCATCCGCCCACTTCGATCCCACTTCCAACGACGATCAGGTGGCGGCCATCAAGGCCGATCTGGCCTCGCAGGGATACACCGCGCAGACATTGGCCGACCAGATCGGCGTTTTCCAGACCATCCTCACCGGCATCGTGGCTGTGCTCAACGGGTTCGGGCTCATCGCCCTGCTCGCGGCGGCGTTCGGCATCATCAACACCCTCCTCATGAGCGTGCAGGAGCGAACCCGCGAGATAGGCCTCATGAAAGCCATGGGAATGGGTGGTGGAAGGGTCTACGCGCTGTTTAGCGTCGAGGCGATCTTCATAGGGTTCCTCGGAAGCGCCCTCGGCGCCCTCGCTGCCATCGGAGCAGGCTCGATCATCAGCAACGTATTGGCGAATACGGTACTCGCCGACCTGCAGGGACTCCAGGTGCTGCAGTTCGCGCCGGGACAGGTGGCAGGCATCATCCTCCTGGTAATGGTCATCGCCTTCCTTGCCAGCACACTTCCAGCACGACGCGCAGCGCGCCAGAACCCCATTGACGCACTCCGGTACGAGTAGCACCCCAACCAACAAACCCAAGGATCGAAATCATGAAAGCAATCGTCTCCAGCAGCTACGGCCCACCCGAATCACTGCAAGTCAAAGTCGTGCCGAAGCCCGTCCCCGGCGCCAATGAAGTGCGTGTACGAAACAGTGCCTCAGTGGTGACGGCGGCGATGTGCGAGGCGAGGGCGGGCTCACCGATGGCTCGCTTGTACTTCGGCCTGCGCAAACCGAAATGGCCCATCCTTGGCACCAACTTCTCCGGTGAGGTTCAAGCGGTGGGCAGCTCCGTAACCAACTTCCGAGTCGGTGACCTTGTCGCCGGCGTCAGCGTGACGAACTTCGGTGCGTACGCGGAGTACATTGTCGTGCCGGAAGACGGGGTAATCGCGGCGAAGCCGAGCAACCTTAGTGATGAGGAGGCCGTCGCCGTTTTCGATGGATCGATCACAGCGTTGCCATTCCTTCGTGATGCGGCCAACCTCCGCCCTGGCCAGTCCGTTCTAATCAACGGTGCTTCCGGCGCGGTGGGCACGGCCGCGATCCAGCTCGCCAAGCACTATGGCGCCATAGTCACTGCCGTATGCAGCTCAGCGAACCGAACGCTAGTTGCGTCGCTAGGAGCCGAACATGTTATCGACTATGTGACACAGGACTTCACCGACAACCCCGACACTTACGACGTCATCTTCGACGCGGTAGCGAGGAGCTCTTTCATGCGGAGCCGTCGGGCCTTGAAACAAGGCGGCATCTACCTGACGACTGGGCCCTCGCTTGCCATCCTTCTGCAGATGCTGTGGACATCGAAAATGGGTCGGAAGAAAGCAGCCGTTGTGTTCACAGGGTTAGCCAAACCTGCTCAAATAGTGAAGAACCTCGTCTTCATAGGCGAACTCGCCGAGGCGGGAAGATTCCTTCCTGTGATCGGCAGCACCCATGCCATGGGAGATGCCGCTCATGCCCACCGCCAAGTAGAAACAGGCCACAAGCGCGGAAGCGCCGTCCTCACAATCGCTGCCGAGCAGTGACAGCGGGTCTGGCCAGGAGGCCGGCTACCACCGCATCCATGGGAGTTCCATGCCGCGTGAGGGATCTATCTCGGTGAAGCCGGTCTGCTCATACAAGCGCCAGCCGGGCGGGTCAGCGATATGAGTGATGTAGGGATTGTCCGGGGCTCGGTCACGAATCTGCGCCACCAGAGTGTCAATGACCTTCGCCCGAGCCCCCGGCCTTGAAACTCGGGCAACGTCGCCATGTCTGCAATATGGAAATACCACCCGCCATCTCCGATGATTCGGCCCATGGCCACGGCAAGACCCGTTTCCCTGTCGCGAACATGGCAGAAGAACCAGCTGCCGGTCAGGGCCGTTTCTCCCTGCTCAGCACTCTTCTGCGACAAGCCGACACCTTTGCGTAATCCAAGATATTCGTCGAGCGCGGGAGGCCCCGCAATCAATTCGAAATCGTCCGGTGAGTACATGCGGCACAGTCTTTCGGTTGCTGAATGGAGCGAGGGGGAGGGGTCCGGTTGAGCCGTGTTCGAACGGCGATGCCAGCACAAAAGATGACGGCAATGCCGCCAATGATGGTCTGCCAGGTCAGCTGTTCCCGGAGGATCAGAGCGGCCCAGAGGATGCTGATCGTCGGTGACGTGAGCATTATGGAATCGATGACCCCAAGCGCGACAACGATCCCGTCGTACTTCCAGAGATCCCGACCCTCGGTGGTGGTGAGCGCGGTCGCGGCGGTCAAGTCCTCGTGGGCACCAGACCCAAGAACGAGAATACGATGGGCGTTCTTGCCGGGCGCGTGTCCCCGGGGGGCGTCGGTTGGGTGCAGGGATCCGCCCAACCAGAGCCGAGGAATGGCGGTTCGCACCGTGATCTTCTTCGTTCATCGTCCTTTGTTACCGGCCTACCAATTTACGTTGTCCATCTATTTGGCTTACAGCGTACATAACAATAGTATGCATGCAATGCGTACGTAGTAAGGTTCGCTAACAGGCACAGTCAGGAGAGTTGAATGGCATCACTGCGCAAGACAGCGTCGGAGCCCAGGGTTCGACTGAACCGAGAACGGGTAATCGGAGCCGCGATCGCACTCGCTGATTCCGGCGGGCTCGATGCCCTCACCATGCGGCGGCTCGGCGACGACCTGAGCGTCGAGGCGATGTCGGTCTACAACCATGTCGCGAACAAGGAAGACCTCATCAACGGAATGGCGGATACTGTGTTCTGCGAGATCGAGTTGCCGTCGCACAGCGATGACTGGAGGACGGCGATCCGCAAGCGCTCAATCTCGTTTCGCGACGTGCTCGTTCGGCATCCGTGGGCGACGACCGTGCGGGACTCCGGCACGAATCCGGGTGCGGCCACCCTCCGGCATCACGATCGGGTAATCGGCACGTTCCGTAACGGCGGGTTCTCCGTCGCTGCCGCGGCGCACGCGTTCTCCGCGGTCGACAGTTACATATACGGGTTCGCTATGCAGGAGAAGAGCCTCCCGTTCACCACGCCGGAGGAGACCGCCGCGATGGCGGAGATCCTTCTGGCGCAGCTTCCGACGAGCGACTACCCGTATCTCGCCGAGCTGACAGCCGACCATGTACTCAAGCCGGGCTACCGTTACTCCGATGAGTTCTTGGTCGGGCTTGACCTCATTCTTGATGGCCTCGAGTCGATGCGCGCCGGGCCCAGTTAATCAGCGCTGCCGGCGCGCGATGAGGGTCCGGCGGGCGCGGTGGAGGTGAGGCATGATGCCGTAGATCGCTATCGGGACCGCGATGGTGACGAGTATGAACGTGCGGAGCGCGATCGGAACACCGTCGAAGACTGTGGCGAGCAGGAGATTCAACGCGGTGAGCGTCGGGAACACGGCCAGCCAGATCATCAGGGCAAGTTGGTGCTTCGTGGGCGGCCGGATCGGGATGCTGCGGGCATCGGTGGTTGGCGTGGACATTTCTCCCGCCCGCTGCGGGACGATTCTTCATCGGAAACGGAACAGACACCAACCGATTCTGGCCCGACACAGAAATCGAGCAGGCGACCACGCGACGGGAGCTCGGATTCCAACAACCGTGCCCGTCGTCGTTTTCGCGGCCAGGTTCGACGTGATGAAAGACCACGGCCTGTTCCTGCGCTCCGTGGCCCTGCATCCCCTGGATCGCCCCGACGCGCACTATCTCGTGTGCGGGGCTGGGATGACGCTGGAGAATGACGCGTTCCGCGCCTTGGCCCACGAATCGGGCATCAGCAGCTCCACCAACCTGCATGCTCTCGGCATCCGTGATGACATGCCCGCGGTCTATCAAATTGCCGACATCGCGGTGCTGACAAGTGCTTTCGGCGAGGCGTCGCCGTTGTGTTTGCTCGAAGTTGCCGCGTCAGGTGCCACGCCCGTCACCACTGACGTCGGCGACGCTGCGCTGACGGTGCAAGACATTGGATGCGTCACGACGCACGCTCCCGCCGACATCGTCGCGGCCTGGGACGACGTTCTCACTCGACCAACAGAGCTACGCAGCCACGCTCTCGCTGCCCGCACTGGGTTCGGAGGTGACCGCATGATTGCCGAGTACGCCGCCGTCGCACTCGGCCTGCTCGGTGGCAATAGGGCTGTTGCCTGACAGGCACTCTCCGCCACCGGATGTTCGATTCCGCGAGGGTTCCCATGGCGGCAGCTGTCTCCTCCTTGCTCGCCACATGGGTATAGATCGACACTTCTTCGACCCGCGGCTCCACGCCCAGCAGGCACACGCTCGAAATTCAAGCGCGCTCGAGCCACACCATTCCGTCGCGTAACTCTTTAAGATTTCGACTCATCCATATTGACAACCTTACGTTGTATTCATAATCTCCTTACTGCATAAGTTTTGTGTCTTAGATAATGGATTAAGCCCATGCGTGTCAGCTCGCACATGCACGCGAGCAAAGGAGAGCAACGATGAATACACCACCGGCAGATGCACATACCGCAGCCCCCCAATCCGACACGATGATGGCAATCGTTCAAGATGGATATGGCGTGCCCAGCAAGGTTTTGCGCCTTGAACGAATCCCTCGACCCTCGATTGGGAAGAACGACGTGCTGGTGCGCGTTCGTGCAGCAAGTGTGGACCCAGGCATTGCTCACATGGTCACCGGACTTCCGTACCCGGTACGCCTTGCGAGAAAATCGCTTCGCGCTCCCAAAGGCAGCGTGCCCGGATTCGGACTCGCAGGCCAGGTGGTCAGCGTTGGCGCGAGCGTCACTGACATCGTGGAAGGAGACAATGTGTTCGGCATCGGCGCCGGCTCATTCGCGGAGTATTGTGTGTGCAGTGATGACAAGATCGCACTGATGCCCGACAATTTCGACTTCAATCACGCAGCAGCCATTCCAGTCTCGGGGCTCGCAGCGTTGCAGGGACTGCGTGATCACGGGAAAGTGCAGGCTGGGTACAAGGTGCTTGTCGTGGGTGCGTCGGGTGGCGTTGGCACTTTCGCCGTGCAGATCGCGAAGGCCCTGGGCGCCGACGTAACCGGCGTCTGTAGTGCCGCCAAAGCCGACATGGTCCGCTCAATCGGAGCCGATCATGTCATCGACTACAAAAACGAGAACTTCGCCGATGGAGCGACCCGGTATGACGTTATCCTCGACACCGGAGGAAACAGCAGTCTAGGTGAACTACGACGTGCACTTTCTAGCCACGGGACTCTCGTCATCGTTGGCGGAGAAGCGAAGGGCCGTTGGCTCGGCGGCACCGATCGCGTACTCCGCGCACTCATGCTCAACCCGTTCGTCACGCAGACCCTCCGAGCATTCATCTCGACCGAGGATGCCCGAAACTTGCGTGCACTGGCAAAGTTCGCCTCCGCGGGCCAGCTCGTGCCAGTGATGGATCAGAGCTATAGCCTCGCGAATGCGGTCTCAGGCATGCGCCGCCTGGAGGAAGGCCAGGCGAAAGGCAAGATCGTCGTCACGATACCTTGACTTCAGGGATGCAAACTTGATTTCGACCCCGCGAATCAAAAGGTCAGGCGGTCCGAGAGCCTCGGCCGTATAACATCCCGCGGTGGGGTCGCGCCGACCTACGCCTTCGTTTTTGGAGCGATCGGCTCGGGCGTCGACTCGCGGTATGTGTAGGCCGACCGGTCGCTCCTTAGCCACGATCCACCGGTGAGGCTGGGGAGTTGACGGCGCGTTAAACAGAGGATGCCTTCCAGATCAGGAAAAATAGAACTTACTTAGGGTTCATTTCGACTGACAAGAAAGGCATCTCGTAGATGCAAGTTTTCCATAGATCCAAGGTCTTGTCAGCGTCCTTCGATGACACCAATCTCGTGTCGGCCGCCGGGCTCGTCCCCGAGATGATGCTGGCCGCCTCGACTGGCTTGGGCGAGCTGGCCATCCGGTGGTTGACGTTGCCGGGATACTTCGGGGCGAACGCCGGGTTGAAAGTCACCGCGTTGGTCGCGGGGATGCTCGCCGGCGCCGACTCCATCGATGACATGGCCTTGCTCCGCCACGGGGGTATGAAGAAACTCTTCGTGGGCACTTACGCCCCCTCAACACTGGGCTCGTTCCTGCGGGAGTTCACGTTCGGCCACGTCCGCCAGCTCGACGCAGTCGCCTGGCGGTGGCTAGTCAACGTCGCCCAGATCGCGCCGATCGTGGCTGGGATCGATGACTACGCCCTGGTCGATATGGACGACACCATCAAAGAAGTCAACGGCTACCATTAGCAAGGCGCTGGTTACGGGTACTCCGGAGTGCGTGGGTTGAACGCGTTGATCGGGATCGTCTCGACGACGTTTGCCGCTCCGGTCATCATCGGCGCCCGGCTCCGGAAAGGCGCCGCGGGGTCCCCGCGCAGGGCGGGAATGTTCGTGGCCGATGTCCTGGCGACCGTGACACGGTTGCGCTCGGCGACCGCGTCCGGGCTGGTCCTGTTACGCGCCGACAGTGCCTTCTATGGCCACGCCGTGGTCTCCGCCGCGCACCGGGCCGGCGCGAAAGTCTCCATCACCGCCCGCATGGATCCGGCCGTGAAACGCGCCATCGCCACGATCCCTGATGATGCTTGAACGAAGATTGATTAGACCGACGCGATCCGGGACGAGGCCACCGGCACCTGGATTTCCTCCGCCGACGTCGCCGAGATCGCATTCACCGCATTCAGCTCGAGGATGATCAGCGAACGCATCGAGGGACGCCTGGTGGTCCGGCGGATCCCGGAACTGAACCCGTTCGCCGGCGCCGGACAACCCACCCTCTTCGATACACACCTGGGCCGGGTATCGAACACACGCTCCGTCCGTGAATGGGCGGACGGTTCGCGTGCACCTGGCGCGGACGTCGTCCAGCGGCTACGTACCTCTTATTACGTGGCTGGCATTCTGATTGAACGGGAGAGCGCGAAGGTGGTCCAGGCGTGGTTCCAGGGCATGAACCCTGAGTTGGGTGATCAGTCGCCCGCTACGCTGCTGCGTACTGAGCCGCTCGACGCAGTCGGCCCGAAAGTCATCGCTGCCGCCCGGTCCTTTGCCGCCCACGGAAAGCCGGCGGGTCGCCGTCTTGCGGACGCGTTGTGAGGCTCGCTGGGTGGCTTAGTCCGTGGGCTTGTAACTGAGATGGCGGCGTAGGCCGGGGATGGCGAAGTCGACTTTGCCGTATCCGGCCGACTCAATGAGGCCGGCGGCCAGGAGCCGTGTCCGGTAGTTGGCGACAAGGTTTGTCTTGGCACCCATCCGTTGCCCGATGTCGCCGGTAGACGATGGCCCCGTGTCTGTGGCCATGGCGTGCAAGAAGTCAATGTCTTTGGGTGAGGTGGTGGAGAGAGCAGCCTCGATCACGGTGCGTGCGTTGCGTCGGTGTGCGGCATCAATGGCCCGGCCGACAGCGTCTTCATCGAGGGTGCCCTCGTTTTTTTCGGCTTCCCACCAGAGGAAGTAGCCGACCAGCTGGATGAGGAATGGGTATCCTCCAGTGGCTTCGGAGGCTTGCCGGACGAGGGCTGGTGAGAGGTTGAATGCCGCTGCCGCGAACGTGTCGGTGAATGACGCCTCCACGTCCCTGACCGTGGCGGCATGCAGATCGATCTTGTCGGCGCGGCGGAGGAACGTCACCACGCCTTCGTTGAGTAGGTCCGACACTGCAGCCGGTAGACCAGCGAAGACCAGCCCGATGGGGAGGCGGTCCTGGATCAGGTGCTGGACACTGGCTGCCAGCTGAGCCAGTTCAGCACGGTCAGCGGCGTGGATTTCGTCCACGGTGATGACCAGGCCGGTGCCACGGCTCTGGAGGAGCCGGAGGACTTCTTCGGCGAGGTTGCGCCAGGCGACCTGGCGTTCGGGCGGGAGCGNCGCCAGGCGACCTGGCGTTCGGGCGGGAGCGCGGTCGTGAGGCTGAAGCCGGCAGCGGAGACACCGATGATCTTGCGTCCTTGCGGCCCGTTGCCGAGTTCTTCGGCCAGTTGGCGCATGGATTCACCGATCCTGCCCATGAAGCCACCGGTGGCCGTCTCGGAGATCACGGCCCAGCCGTTCTCTCGGGCCAGGTCGTGGGCAGCACCGAGCATGACGGTCTTACCGATGCCACGGGCACCGGTGAAAATGGTGAGGAGCCCCGGCGCCCCGGATCCCAGGCGTAGGCCGTAGGCGAACTCGTCGAGAAGGCCGGCACGGCCGATGATCTCGGGTGGTGTCGCTCCGGCTGAAGGCCGGAATGGGTTCTCCATGGTGGATCCCTTGTGAGTGTGTGTGAGTCTTGTGAGTCTTGTTGTATCTGTGAGTCTTGTGAGCTTGAGCACCACCATACCTGCCCGCACCGGCATTCCTGCCACCAGGCAATCGATCCCGCGTGTACGTGGACCTTGTGCTGGCGGGATCACCCTGGGTTGGCGCGTGATGCAGGGCCGGGACGAAACTCGGCAGACTCTAAAGAACCAATGGATTGGATGGAACGCATTGAGTTCACGGAGCGACGCATGGCACGGGAAAACACCCGCTGACGTCGAGGCGTTCATCCTCGAAACGGTTGACATGCTCCACAAACTCGACGACACCAGCCTGCACGAGCTGACACCACTTTTCCATGAGCACGGGGACGAGCAAGTAGCGCATTCCCTCCGAGAACTGCTCAAAATGCTCGGCCACGACCCCGACGCGTAACTCAGCTAGGGCACCGAGTAGGGGTCGAGGAGACAGTACGGGTGGCAGGGGCGTTGCCGATATCGAACGAAAAAGCCCCGGTTGCATCGCCTGGGAAAAGACGAGTATGAGAACCGGGGCTAATCGTCGGAGTGGGGGGACTCCGATGCGTAACGGGTCAAGTCCAAATGCGTGGTGTAACGCGTTTGCCGCGTGATTCTTGGATTTCTAGGCGCTGAGGGCGCCGAGTTCGGTTGTTTGTTCCTCCTTGTCGGTCGGGACGA
>NZ_SOGK01000134.1:0-31635 GCF_004564305.1 Cryobacterium sp. TMT3-29-2 | reverse complement strand
GCTCATGAGGACCTCCGTGACTTGTGAAGACGTTAGATACCTCCACTAAGTCCGGAGGTTCTCCCTTTTCACAAGCCGCGAAGTGTCACCAACGTCCTGGCCGGGTACACCTAGCGCGCGACCCGATCTTGGAAGAGAAACTGGCGATGGCAGTCAGCGAGCGAAATCGTCTCGCCCACCACTTCTTCAGTGAGTGGTCGGACGCTTGGAATGGCCTTGAGACCGAGGTCGAAATGATTGAAGACGCGAACCGCGTTCAAAGGCTGTTCGAAGAAACGGTTCGGGAGCTCGCCGCGACGCTCGGAGGACACCTCGACGTCATCGGCTCGAATCCAGATGCGTATATCCCCGGCCTGCAGCGGCGCATCAGCGATTGCACCAGACAAGGTGAGCCGACCACAAACTGAGCTCTCCTGTCGAACGGTGTTGTTACCCAATCGGCCTGTCAATGCCCCAAGCCCCGGCGTGACCGTGGGGACTGTCACGCCGGGCCTTCCTGCCCCTGGCCCCGGCACGGAAGCCGGAGCCTGAAACAACCAGGCACGCGTCCCTTCGGGCCGTGACGGAACAGCGGCGTAGCCGCCGTACCAATTTTCCCAGGGGAGCCGCTGCGCGGCACTGATTTCCGAGCATTTTTGCCCTATCTGGCCGGTCATCGTAGCTCCCTCCAGGCCTGCGTCACCCGCATTCTCGGACGCGCCCTGCGGGCTTATTTCGCCCGAGAATGCGGGCACTACGGCCCTCCAGTCGCTCTCGATTTCTCTTGCCAGACAGGCCAAAAAAACAGTTGTCCACGAGGGAAAGAGAACCCATGACCACGCTCGCAAGCATCAGCAGCCACGTTCCCACCATCCAGCGATTCAGTGCCGACGCAGCAGCGCGCGGAATCTGGACCATCATCAGCGAACCTGGGGACAGTGACACCGGCGAACTCATCGCCGCGCTCGGCGCTGAAGAAGCCCTCAACGTTCTCCTGCACGGCACCAGCGACGCGGCAGGACTCGACCTCTCCATCCTTCGCGCCCGCACCCGGCCCCGCGCGAGCGCAGGCAACATCGCCGCAGCTTTTGCGGCCGCACACACCGCGACAGCAGAACTCATCACGCCGGAGCACCCGCACTGGCCCGCTGGATTCACCGACCTCGGCTCCGCCGCCCCGTATGCACTCTGGGTTCGAGGGACAACCGAGATCCTGGTCGACCCCCTGAACACGGCGATCGTGGGAGCCAGAGCCGCCAGTGGCTACGGCGAAAACGTCACGATGGAGATAACCGCCGGACTCGTCAGCCGGGGCCACGTGATCATTTCTGGTGCAGCGTACGGAGTCGACGGAATGGCTCACCGCGCCGCGCTGGCCAGCGGAGGGCGCACCGTCGCCTACCTCGCAGGCGGACTCGACCGGTACTACCCCACGGGCCACGACGCGCTGCTCACCCGGATTGCCGAGACGGGCGCAGTAGCCACAGAAATCAGTTTCGGGCAGAGCCCCACCCGGTACCGCTTCCTGATGCGAAATCGGTTGATCGCGGCCGCCGCCCGCGCGACCGTAGTGACAGAGGCCGGCTACCGCTCGGGATCGTTGAAAATCGCGACTCACGCCTTCGCAATCGCCCGCCCCGTGGGCGCCGTCCCCGGCCCGGTCACGTCCCCGACAAGTGCCGGATGCCACCGGCTCATCCGCGAGTTCGGAGCGCAGCTCGTCACGAACGCCGAGGAGGTCGCCGCGCTCTAGACCACGCAGCCGGCCAGCTCACGAGCTGGCCGGCGAGGGGACCTATCCCCCTCGCACTCCCCCGCAACGGAATATCACAGTGATATCACTCTGAAACTGCAACGGCGAAGCCGCCACGAGCGATATGGAGCCGCTGCGCGGCACTGATTACCGCGCTTTTTGTCCTATCTGGCCGGTCATCGTAGCTCCCTCCAGGCCTGCGCCACCCGCATTCTCGGACGCGCCCTGCGGGCTTATTTCGCCCAAGAATGCGGGCACTACGGCCCTCCAGTCGCTATCGATTTCTCTTGCCAGACAGGCCAAAAAAACAGTTGTTCACGAGGGAAAGAGAACCCATGGCTGAGTCGGATCGCCACTACGAGAACACCTATTCCAGGGAGCGCTACGCGGACGGTTGCGCCTGCAGCGGTTGCCGTTCGGAAGGTGGCGTGGATACCCAGCCGGGGGAAACCTGCACCGCGACCCGCTACGCCGACAGCTTCGCTTAGATCGAGGGAAAAAAATCATGCTCACCATCACCCACAGCCACGCAGCCGGAACCATGATCGACGGCACCAGCCGAGGCGACGGAACCGCCGACGTCCTCAAGACCAACGGATGGCGCTGGGGGCGCAGCATCAGCGCCTGGTTCGTGCCGCAGTCCCGCGACCACCTCCCCAAGCTCCACACCATCACCCGCACCCAGACCGCCCTTGAGGCGGCCGGATTCGAGGTCGAAACCGACATCAACCACGACCACCGCCCGACAGCGGAGGTCGAAGCCGGAAAGATTGAGCGTCAGGCCGACCGGGTCGACGCCCTCTTCGTGAAAGCCGAATGCAAGAGCACCGACGACGCGGCCGCGTGGACCAACGCCCGCGCGGCCCTTGACCGCCTGCCCGAAGGAGGCGAACCGATCAAAGTCGGCCACCACTCCGAAAGCCGCCACCGCAACGCGATCGCCAAAGCAAACAACGCCATGCGCAAATCAGTCGAAGCCACAGCAGACGCCACCCGCGCCCAGGCACGCGCCGACACGGCCACCCACACCACCGACGCCCGCTACCAGCCCGTGACGGTCGCCAACCGAATCCAGACGTTAGGGGCGGACATCCGAAAACTGGAACGCCGAATCACCGCACCGCGATACGACGACGCACTCGGCTACGTCGACGCAACAGAAACCGAGAAGCAGAGCAGGGCGGACCACCTCGAACCGCACCTGGCAGAGAAGCGCGACCAGCTCTCCTACTGGGAGGGTGTGCGCGCCGCCCAGATCGAGAGCGGCCAGGCCACCGGCTACGACCGCAGCAACGTCAAGAAAGGCGACCGGGTCAGGATCCGCGGCCAGTGGCGCGAGGTCGTCCGGGCCAACGCCAAAACCGTCAGCCTGACCACCGGCTACAGCTGGACCGACACGGCGCCCTATGCCGAGATCCAGAAGCACCTCCGCCCAGAGTGACCCCGCCGCGACGGCCCGCCCGCCCAGGGCGAGCCGTCGCAGCCCAACCCACACCACAAGCGAATCCCAGCGCGCGCCGACCGATCCTGTCGGCTCGGCCGCGAGGGGGACGGTGCCCCCTCACACTCCCCCAGCCAAGCGGACCCGGCTACGCCGGCCTGATCCTTTCAAAGACATTTCTTCCCTTGGTGGCCGATCATCGTAGTTCGCTCCGTGCCTGCGTTCCCACAATCTCGCACGGCGGTCGCAAGCTCCCTTATTCCGCACGAGATTGCGTGCACTCCGGCACTCCCGCTCTCAATCGATTCTCTTGCCACCAAGGGAAGAAAAACGGTGGACGACAACACAACCACCGCCACGAGAGCACGGGATCCCGCGCAACTCACCAACCGAGGAGAGAGAACCCCATGACCACCACCATCCGCAGCGTCAAGATCAACCCGACCGAAACCATCACCACCCACGACCTGAACGAGAACAGCATCGGGGCGGATATCAGCGCCGCCATCGGATGCCGGATGTTCGACGTCGTCGGCCTGGCCGACGATATCGACCTCTTCGTCGACGATGAAGGACTCATCAACGGCTCAACCCTGAATCTGCCCGCGACCGTACTCGCCCACCTACTCGGCAGGCCCGTCGTCATCTTCGGCACCGCCATCGCCGTCAGCGTCACTCCAGACGGGGAAACCGTCGGTCTCACCGACAGCCAGCTCGCGAGGATCCAGAAATCATTCGCGCAGAAGCCCGACGAGGACACTGTCGACACCCTCGTGGGGAGCCTGTCCCCCTTCCCCACCGTCGTGAGCATGCTCCGCGCCATGTAGCCAGGCCCAGCCGGCTGGCCCTCACGGGCCAGCCGGTGAGGGGACAGCCCTCACACTCCCCCACCCCGGAGGAGCACCCCCCCCCGCTGGCTGAACGAAGCTCCCCTTGCGACGACCAGGGTCTCAATCAAATGGCGGGACTTTGGCTGCGTCTCGCCTTCGACCAGCGGCGGCGCCGTGCACAGAAAACGGCACCAGCGGATCCTGCTGGGCCCAGAAAGACAATGCTTGCAATACAAACAAGTATTGGATTTATTGCATAACAAACAAACATTGCCTTCATGGCGTGTCGGTCAATGCAATGTACGCAATACAAGCAATAGTTGGAAAACAATCAACCCTGTAAATACAAACAAGTATTGTATTTGTCGACTTTTTCCGTGAGAGGCAAGAATCGTGGCCCACACAGCAGTCATATCGAATAACAAGGGCGGCGTGTCCAAGACGGAGCTGACCGTACAGCTCGCCGCTGCGCTCGCTCGAGTGGGCCAACGGATCCTCGTCATAGACATGGACCCACAAGCGAACGCCACACGTCGCCTCGGCATCGAATGGGACGCGAACGAACCGATCCCAACCATGTCCGAGGTCATCAAGGCAGACCAGTCAGGGGCGGGGGAGGGGGCTGTGGTCGCTTGCGGTTGGACCACGCCCGACGGAACGCCAACGCCTGAGGCAGAAAACATTGATGTGCTCCCGGCCCGGTTTGACCTCATCAACCGCGAAACCGAAGCCGGAGTCATCGGCGCCGTGAGGAGACTTCAGAAGGCTCTGGAGGGATGGACAGACGACTACGACATCATCCTCATCGACACTCGGCCAGACCTAGGCCACCTGGTCCAGATGTCGATGGCGGCCGCCGACACCATCATCATCCCAACGGACCCCAACTACGACTCCGTCGAAGCAGCGATCCGGGTGAACGACTTCGTTACTCGTCACGCGATCGACATCGCCAACCCGACCCTCACCGTCGGTGGCATCGTCGTAACGCGACGAAAGGCCACCATAGAACATGACTACCAGATCGAGGGGCTGCGCGGTCAGTTCGGAGATCTCGTGTGGAATCTCGGTGGCGTCGTCAAGATGGCAGATGGCTCAGAACTGTTGAACCCGTCTTACATTCCCGAGTGGTCACGCTTCGCAGAGGCCGATGCAGCGGCCGTGTCTTTGTCCGACTGGACCGACCGAAACGGCCGCAAGACCGTGGCTCTCTACGACGCCGTCGCTCGAACCTACCTTGCCCGCTTCCTGGGTGCCAAGGGGGTGGCAGCATGACCGCTCCCAGTCGTCGACGGCCAGGAAGCGCAAGCCCGATCAGGCTAGTGCCCGAGGTTGAAGAAGTGCGCACGCCGCCCTCCATGGAACCTCAGCCGACCGCTTCAACAACGAACCCCGACATCAAATTGCCAACGGCCGAGTCCGTGGATAGTGACGAAAAGAAAGCAGTCACCTTCGGACTCCGCACTTCCCTCAAGAAACGCGCCGAAACAGCAGTACTTCGAACCGCAGGCTACGAAGGCGGCTATAACTCAATGGCTGCCCTCGTTGACGGCGCGCTCGAACGTGAACTCGCAAGGCTCGCGATTGAGTTCAACAACGGTGAGCCCTTTCCCCGGAATCTCGGTGGATTTCGTCAAGGCAGACCCCTAGGGAGCTGACGAACAAGAGAGACGCGGTCGGTCACCACATGCCAGCACAGGACGGTCACAGGGGCACGATCCGAATTGAGCCGCTACGCGGCTCTGCAGTTAAACAGGCGCAACATGAGTGAGCCAGTGGTCGTCTATACGGTGCCGGAGTGCCAGCCCTGTCGAATGACGAAGATGAAGCTTGACCAGGTCGGCATCAGCTACACAGTCGTCGACCTGTCCCAGGACGAAGCCGCGCTCGAGTACATCAGGACGCTTGGACACCTACAGGCACCAGTCGTCGAAACGGCATCCACCAGCTGGTCAGGATTCCAGCCGGAACTCATCACCGCGCTTACCAACGAGCTCAAATCCGCAGACAACCCGAGCACCCACCCGTAGGAGCAAAACCATGTCAACACCACGCACCATCACCGGGAACCTCGCCGCAGACGTCGAAGTAGTGAAGGCCGGCAGTATCAAGATCACCAAGTTCCGAGTCATCGAGAACACGGGGGAGTACCGCGCCGGAAGGTACCTCGAACACGTCGACCCGACAACGCATTTCGTTGAGGCCAAGTTCGAGCTGGGCGAGAACGCAGCAGCCACGCTCCACAAAGGGGACGCAGTAATCGTCGTCGGACGAGAGCACACCAACAGCTGGGGCCCCGAAGGATCGAAGACCTTCGGCCGAGTCATCGACGCCGACTACATCGGCGCCGACCTCAGCCGCGCCGTCGCGCAAATCCGCCGCAACAGCAAACCCGACGACCAGGCCTAACCCCAAGGGGCCCGCCCGCGGCCACATCGCTGCGGCCGCCGCGCACGGCGAAGCTTCCCGCCGTGGCACGACGCGCAGTTTTGGGGGAGTGGCCCGCAGGTTTACTTCTGCTTGGGGCGGGTGGTCTGTGCTTCGGCACGGTCAGCGCGGGTGCGTTGCTCGCGTTCGCTCCTGCGTAGCTCGTCCAGGTCGGCGCGCAACTGGGTGAGCTGCTGTTCGAGGGCCGCCCGCACGTCAGTGACACGCTGCTCAGCGTAGGAACGCTCCCGGGTGACCTCGGACGTGGCACTGTCACGTTCGCTGATGACCGTGGCCAGACGCCCGTTGAGCACGAGCACTTCCGCCCGGACGCTCTCGCCCTCCAACCGGACCTGGTCGAGCAGGGCACGGGCGTTCGCCGCTTCCGTCTCGGCCCGCTCGGCGCGCGCCTCGTCGGCATCGGCCTGTACGGCTGCGGCCCGCGCGGCCGTCACAGCCTCGTCCTTGATCGCTGTGGCGGTGGTGACGAGGTTCTGGGCCTCGGCGAGTTGAGCGACCGTGGTCACGTTCTCGAGGGTCAGGATGGCCAGCTGGGTCGTCAGGGCAGCCAGCTCGTCGTTTGCGCGGGCGTTGTCCTCGCCTGCGGCGACCAGGTCGCTCTCCAGGGTGGCGGCGCGCTGCTCGAGCGCGTCCAGGGTGGTGCGGAGTTCGTCGACCTGAACGGCTGATTCTTCGGCTGCCGCGTCGGCTTCCGCCCGCTCGGCTTCGGCCTTACGCGCGGCGGTCTCGGCCCGGTTGGCGCGGGCTGCGGCGGACGCGACCTGCTCGGCCGCGTCGGAGGTGACGGCCTCGATCTGTGCTTCGGCCGCGTCGGGATCCGCGACTGTGCGCAGCTCGTCGACGAGGACGACGAGCTGCTGCTGCAGGTGCTCGACCATGCCGGCGACCTGGGAGCGCAGCACACTAGCCCTCTGCCGGGCTGCGTCGACGGGGAGCTTGTCGTCCTCGACCGTGCGCTCGACCCGGCCGGACTCAGCGCGGCGGGCACGCCACGCGGCGGCACGGTTATGGGCGGGGTTGGTGCAGTAACCGGCGGGCCGGCCGACGCCGGGCGTGGCGTCAACGGGCTCGTCGCAGCCGGGGAAACCGCAGGTGCGCGCGTCGGTGATCTCAGGGAGGCTCATGCTCATATCGTATCACCATATACGCAATACGCGATACGCAATACGCAATACGCAATACGCAATAACGAATTTCGAGTAGGCGTCCCCGAGTTGAGTCGCGCTGTCATTTTTCGAAGTCGCCTACACAGATGTTCGTACTCGCGTGCACAACTGAATCGTTGACTGCGCGACGAGACGTTGTCGCCCCGTTGGCCTCTGGATTCGTCGCCCGTCTCGGCGCCACGACGGCAATCGCATCCGGACCACCCCCGGCCCATTCGGCGTCCGCCCCCTTGCCTTCTGCTTGTGCAGGCGAGTACGAACAAAAGCGGCACTTGTGCAGAGGAGTACGGAAAAGTCAGTCGTCACACTCGGCTGCACAACCCCCGAAATCACAGGGGTCGTTGTGCAGCCGACTTCGAAAAATGACAACGTAGCCAGCCATGGCCGGCTCGTGACCACGGTCACCACGCTGCAGGACGCCCGTCGTCTAGGACGTATGCGGCAGCCTCAAGGCATCGGCCACAAGCTCGAGCAGAGGCCCTGTGGCCCTTGGCCAGTGGACCAGGTCGAGCAACGGACCAGTACGACGTCACGGAGGACAACGGGGGGAGACTCGCGCGGAGCATCGCCACGGCGGGCCGAACATCTCACCCGAGTCGAGCAGTCAGAGCTTCACAAGCCCGCACTCCGCGCATTTCCAGAACGCTGCACCCCAGCGCTCAACTGCAGCCATGCGAACCAAGCAGGCAGGGCAGTTGGGGGTGTCGAGGTCATCCATGGGCGGAGTCTGGCACTGACCCCGTGCACGCGCCAGCGACAAGGACCAGGACGGGCCCTCCACCCGGCCGCGGCTTTATCCCAGGCCAGTGCCAGGCATGCCACTCAGACCCGGCTACGCTCGGTGGCCCAGGCTGGCGGGCGCCAATATGAGGCCGCAAAGGTGCCGCCGAGCACCAGGACAAACACCGCTAGGTACACAGCCCAAGTGTCCGGCAGAACCGGATTGCCCGCCACAAGAGCGTCGTAGCAGAAATGCCCGAGCATCAATGGGAGCACTGACCGGTAGATCGCGAATACGGCCAGGAATCCCGCGCCCCAGACCACCGCGACCGTGGATCCAAGGCCGCCCTGAGACAGATGATCCGTGTATCGCGTGACAAGGCCCACGAGGGCGGCGGCGACCGCCACTGCCCACAACGTGCGAGAGTCCAGCGCAGACCGACCATGCTGGATCCGCCACCGGCTGACTGCCGATGCAGCGGCGAACGCGATACCGGCCGGCGCGGCGACATTCAGAGTCTCCTCCGTCGTCGCGGCGAAAAGTCCGACCAGGGCCCTGTCCGCACCGCTGTAGGTCCGCCACAGTGCCGAGGCGCCCTCCGATGCAGTGCCCGTCGTCGACTCAATCAGGCTGCGCAGCAGTCCAGCTCCCCATGCGATCGCCAGGACCCACACCGTGGCCCGAACGAACCGGCCGACCGGGTGCGCGGACCGCGGCCACCGGCCCCCGAAACCGTCGCCGGCTATCGACCAGCGAGACAGCAGCACGAGGCCGGCAGTAATCAGACTCGCCCCAACCATGAATTGCGCGGCGGCCTCTCCGAGGCCACCCGCCGAGTCGCCCGAGTCCATGACTGTTGTCTGGGAGCCCTGCACCCACCTGAATGGAATCAGCAGCAACAAACTCACCGCGACGAACCACGTGACCAGCGACACCATCGCCTGCAGCGACTCGCGCGTGAAGAAATCTCTGACGCGGAGCGGGTCAGAGTCCGGGGTCGTTTGCGCCATGGCCCCAGGTTAAGCGCGGTCGCGGGCGCAGCCCGCCAGTCGTCGGTGTCCGGCGGGGTCCGGGGGACACCCGCCGTCGAAGACGGCGCATAGGGCGCTGTGAGCCATCCGGCTCAAGCTACCCACCGCACTTGGTGAAGCCGCCACGTACACAGCATGTGACCGTCTCGTTGAGGGCTTCGCCCTTTTGGAAAGTACAGACCATGAAGAAAAAGAAGGCACACCGTTCGCGCATCAACTGGACAAGGGTCCTCGTCGCGGCAATCAATGTCCTTGGCCTCATCGCCGTGGCGCACTTTCGATCTCGCTAACCCGTAGCTTTGCTCAGTCGGCGGCGGGCTCCCAGTAGTCGATGGAGAGGCCGAGGACTGCGAGCTATAGCCTGTGCGCTCAGAAGTTGACGTTGGTGCGGTAGGTGAGTAGGCGCGCGACAGTGGCGTCATTCAGCTCGGCCACAACGGTCATGATGGGCTTTCTCTGGTCGGGATGCGAGCGGCTTGGCCCACGAGCGTTGGCGATCGAAGCTGTCACCGGCACCCTCTATGCTCACGAGTATGAGTGAGGCAACCGAAAAGGCCCTTGAGGTCGCACGTGAACATTTGAGGACCGCCCAGGGGAACTCCGAAGCAAAGAAACGCGTGACGCTGGCCTACATCGCCGCGCATCTCCCCGGGAAGGCGGAGTCGATCGCCAAACGCTACGCGCACGAACAGCCCGAGGTCACGAAGTCGATCGGTCGAGAGGGCGTCTCCACCCTTCGAGCCGAAGTTGCCGAGGAAGCCCGCGTTCTCGGCGCAGCCTTCATTGCCGCCGTCGACGACATCGAGTGGCCTATCAGCGACGGCACCTATTCGAAGGTCTCTCCGGGCAAGATCCACAGCGCTATCTTCAAGCGGTTCCATGGCAAGGTCGATGGAGTCATCGGCCCGATCAGGAGCGCCGGCTATACGTTGGACGCCCGCCACACCAACTCGGTGATCCTCCCGCAATACCTCTATGAGGAGGATTGGTTCGACGACCTCGCTCAGGCCTTGAACGACTTGTCGACCGCGCGGCGCACAGTCCAAGCGGCCCGGGCTGCTGACGACAAGTCAGCGGTCGACGACCTCTGGATTTAGCGTCCACAATTGCGCGAACTGCGAGATCCGGGCGCTATGCCGACTGCACCGAAGGCCGGGAGCTGGCAACTGTTCGCATGAACCTGACTTGACACCCGCCAGGCCATGCAGCCTTCTGAAACTAGTTACTACTAAGACCCGGTCGTCGCCCGCTTGGCCGTGAATCGCTCAGCCAGCCGTGACAAGGAGTATCACCGCCGGCTCATCGGCCAGGTCTGGCCGGACACTCGGTCCCACCACGAGTAGCCACATTAAATTCTCATAGTGCGTGCTTTGATCTCCACGCAAATGAGCCAAGCGTTAAGGAGCGTCACGGTCAGGCCTGCGACGCTCCTTAAATCGTGGAAACTGCTCGTTATATGAGAACTAGTTCGGTGACCGTTTTGTTGACTTTGTCGGCAATCTGAACTTTGTGTCCAGCACTTACTTCGTCCTCGATGTACTTGTACACCGAGATTGCTCGACGGACCGCCTCAGTCACTGAGATACCTCGTTCGTCGGCTAGCGCCTTGAGGGCTTCGGCGGTTTCGTTGTTTAGGTTCACATTTAGGCGAACGATCTTTTCCGCGCTCTGTCGGCGCGGGGTTCGCGTGTCATTGGTGGTGGGGTAGACGGAAGTCATGGTCCACTGTTCCTTCACTGATTCTGGGCGTCGTGCTGCGTAACGTCGCGGCACTCGGCGCTTCAGGGTTCATTGATGAGCCGACCAACTCGGCCGGCGATGATCGATGGTCCGGGAGTGCAGCTCCCGGAATCCGATCAAGTTTGATTCGAGGTGGTCTCAAATCGTCGTCATCTCTAAACCCTAACCGCATTTACCCCTTTTATCTACCACTTTGGCACACCGAATGCGCAAATTATACGTATGGAACGCGTTCGAACGTGTATACTGAACGAACGCTGGGACTATCCGACGCTCCAGGTATTTAACTCAACATGGAAGGAGATCCAGTGACAGGAAACGCCTTCCAGGGGTTTTACCCGGACAGTAGTTTTGAACCCACTTCCTCTGTATTCAATTTATTTCTCGTTTCTAAGGCCCTCGCGGTAGATCGCATGAGCTCTTGCGCCGATGCACGCCAGAGCACAATCGTGCTCGAGCCCGTCCGCGAGCTCACGGACAACGAACAACCGTCGTCCTGCGGCTTGTCAGGTGTCTTCGTCCTGATGCCGTGTTCGGATACCGATCCGGAGACTTCGATTGGATAACACCAGGGCGCAGGAGCCCAGCCCCCACCACAGCGAGCTGGAGGAAGACACCTCCGACATTGACGAATCTGAGACGCCCGCGCCCGGTGCGTACAGAATCAAGAAGAAGCGCAGGAGGATGCCCAAGGGCACCCACGATCAAGTCACCCGCCAGCTCATTGCTTTCACTGTGCTGGGGCTCCTGGCCCTTCCCTTTTGCGCGGTGATACTCGCGCTGATCTGCAACTGGATCGACGGAGATAAATTCACAATGGCGGTCGCGGCAATATCGGGACCGCAGGCTCTCGCCGCAGCCGTGATCGGTTTCTACTACGGCAAGAACGCCTCAGATTCCTGAACTAATCACCCTGTGACTTTGGGGCTCTCGGGGTGGTGTGTGCTTCATTGGGCGCAGCGAGCGGGTTGCCCGCGTCGCTCCAGAGCAGGCGTCGGTGTCTTGTATCCCTAGGGATATGAGGCGTTTCACGACTCCCATTTTTTTGCCTTTGCAGATCGCCGGAATTGCCGGAATCTCACGGCGCGGCGATTCGCTGTGACTTTTGGCGCTCTGTGGCGGCGTTCTGTGAACACTCTTTGGCGCATTGAGATGTATCCCGCGGCGCTCCAGAGCAGGTGTCAGTGCCTTGTCTCCGCCGGTTCTGAAGCACTCAGCTCAAGAGACAGATGCGCGCAGTCGACATCGACGGGGACGGTAGCCCTGATAAGCCGCGGGCAGCGGTTGCTGCAGGGAATGCCAGCGCCGCGGTCAAGGGGGCGGCCACGAGCGTTACCGGGGCGATTGGATCGATGTTGAGGCGCAGGACAGATGAAGGGGCCTCTTCCGAAATGCCGATCCCTGAGTTATCCACTGAAAAGTAATGATCCTCGCCAGCAGCCAGCAGCCAGCAGCCAGCAGCCAGCAGCCAGCAGCCAGCAGCCAGCAGCCAGCAGCCAGCAGCGAGCAGCGAGCAGCGAGCAGCGAGCAGCGAGCAGCGAGCAGCGAGCAGCGAGTGAGCGATTGCGCCTTTGCGCCCGAGCTGCTGGTTCAGGCTCGGCAAACTCAGAGCGCGCAGGCATGTTGCCTGAGCTCGTTGGCTCGCACTGCCAGACTCGTCAGAGAAATTACGCGATGCACTAGACGCATTACCGGGGGAACCACTTGATTACCAGAGTTCGCATTCGCGGCTATCGGAAGTTTAGAAGCCTCGACTTCCGACCCCACCCGACGTTCAACGTCCTCGTCGGGAACAATCAGGCAGGAAAGTCGACTCTGCTCGAAGCAATCGGGATGGCGGTGACCGGCCGAATCAATGGCCGCACGGTCTCTGAAGAGCTGAACCCGCACTGGTTCCACGCCCAGACCGTGGCCGAGTACCTGGCGGCGCGTGCGCGAAGGGAGAATCCTCTGCCGCCTGAGATCTTCATTGAGGTGACCCTCCAGGATCGGTCCGAGTTCGCTCCTCTCATCGGCGCAGATGACCTCGACAAGCCAAGCGGTCACGCTCCAGGCGTGCGTCTTCGCATCCGGCTGAACCCGGAGTACCGGGACGAATTCAGCGCGTACGTCTCCGAACCGGGTACGAAATTACTACCCACGGAGTACTTCACTGCCGATTGGCGTTCGTTCCAGGGAAACCACCTGACTCAGCGACCGCGCGCTCTCGCCGTCGCCGTCATCGACTCTCGAACCGTCCGCTCAACGGCGGGCGTGGACTATCACCTGCGACAGGTGATTGGGGATAACCTCACAGACGAGGAACGTGCGGCGGTTTCAGCGGCGTTCCGCAGGGTGAAAGAGAACATGACCGCCGAACATCTCGGGGACGTCAATACGAAACTCGCCGCTGGCGACGAGCTCCTCGATGGCGGCCATGTTGCCTTGGCAATGGACCACTCGTCCCGCACGTCGTGGGACAGCAGCGTGGTTCCGCACGTCGACGACGTTCCCTTCCTCTTGGCCGGGCAAGGGCAGCAAGCGGTCACGAAGATCGTCCTCGCAATGCGCCGCCACGCGAACGCAGCCGGCGCTGTCATGATCGAAGAACCAGAGAACCACCTGTCACACTCCAACTTGAACGTGCTCCTGGACCGAATCGACACGCTTAGCCACGACGAGCAGCAGGTGTTCGTCGCCACTCACAGCTCCTTCGTCCTCAACCGTCTCGGTCTTGACCGGCTCCGGCTGGTGTCCGACGGCGATGTCCGACCCTTCGCCGCCCTTCCCGAGGA
This sequence comes from Cryobacterium sp. TMT3-29-2, assembly GCF_004564305.1. Classification (NCBI taxonomy): domain Bacteria; kingdom Bacillati; phylum Actinomycetota; class Actinomycetes; order Micrococcales; family Microbacteriaceae; genus Cryobacterium; species Cryobacterium sp. TMT3-29-2. The sequence goes on along the minus strand of NZ_SOGK01000134.1, from coordinate 17,752 downwards.
CACCGTTAACTACTTCCGGAAGCTTCCTGGCTTCGACACCCTCCGCCTCGTGCTCGCACAACGAATGGTTCTGGTCGAGGGGCCATCCGACGAGCTCCTGTTCGAACGGTTCTATCGGGATCGGTGGGGCCGGCGCCCCATCGACGACGGCATCGACGTTTTCTCGATGCGCGGCCTATCCCATCGCCGGTTTTTGGAGTTGGCGAAACTCGTCGGCAAGCGTTGCGTCATCCTCAGCGACAACGATGGCCGCTCCCAAAGCGAGCTCGACGATGCGCGCATCGAACTCGGTGACCTCCTCAACGACGATCGGGTGATCGTCTTCGGCGACGTTGCGTGTGGGCACACCCTCGAACCGCAGGTCCTGAACGTCAATGACGCCAACACGCTGCGGGCCATCTTGGGAACACCCCGCGCCAACCTTGAGACATGGATGGGGAACAACAAGACCGACGCCGCGTTGAAGATTTTCTCATCGCCAACCACGATCACATCTCCTTCATATTTCACCAACGCTCTGGAATTCATCCATGACAGTAGGCGGTGAACTCGTACTGGCCGTTGCGGGATCGCGGAAGACACAGAGCATCGTCGACGCCTGCGCAACCGCCCCCGCCGGGCAGCGAATTCTCGTCCTCACGTTCACCCTCAACAACCAGGCGGAACTGCGTCGACGAGTGCACGAAGCCAACCCAACCGCCGACATCGAGGTATCCGGATGGTTCACCTTCCTCATCGGCCAGTTCATCCGCCCCTATCTCCCGTTCCTGTTCCCGGGCCAGGACGTCAAAGGACTCGATGACAAGAGCCCCTATCAGGAGAAAGTTCCGCTAACGGTACGGCGTCGATACTTCACCCAATCAGGATTGCTGCGCGCGGTTCACACCGCCCACCTGTCAAATCTCTTGATCGAGGCATCACGCTCGCTCCCGCTGCGCCGTCTGGAAGCCATCTACGACCATGTCTATATCGACGAGGTGCAGGACCTGAGCGGGTACGACCTAGAGATTGTGGAGGCACTTCTGCGTTCCACGATTCCGCTGACAATGGTCGGGGACGTCCGGCAGGCGGTTATCTCGACCAACCCGTCGGAACGGAAGCACAAGCAGTACAAGAACATGCAGGTGTGGAACTGGTTCCGACACCAGGAGGCAGCCGGCAGATTGGTCATCACCCACCGGTCGGAAACGTGGCGATGCCGGCCCGAAATAGCAGCATTCGCCGACTCGCTCTTCGACAGCATCTGGGCGTTCCCACCAACAGTGTCATTGAATGCGACTGCGTCGGATCATGACGGCGTGTTTCTCGTCCGAACGAAAGACGTCGAAGCTTACATCGACCGGTTCGAGCCGCAGAACCTCCGCTGGGGCGCCGGATCCTGGAAAAGCCACGATCACCTGACTTTCATGAACTTCGGCGCAGCGAAGGGACTCACACGCAAACGAGTCCTGATCTTCCCGACAGACAAGATGCAGAAGCTGCTCCAGAGGGGAACGCAACTCGAAGACCTCACCGCGGCGAAGCTATACGTCGGAGTAACTCGTGCTGAACAGAGCGTCGCGTTCGTGCTCGATAAGGCGGGGGACGATACGCGGCATCCTTATTGGCGGCGACCCGATTGACCGACATCCCTGGACAATGCTGGCCGCTGGTCTGGCGGGGGTAGATCGTGTGCAGCACGCCGCCCGGCCGCGTTGTGTGAGACTGCTTCTCAGGTCTGAATATCTGAATAAGGGAGTGCGATGAACGGCGAGCTCGTTTTCACCGTCAAGGGGGCGACAGCCATCGCTGCAACACCGATCGGGCTAGCCCAAGCCGGCCTGCGGGAAAGACAGCACCTCCAGGAATGGGTCATCGCACATCCAGAGGTCCTTGGCTCCTCCATCAAGATTGTGGCGTTTGAGTTCGGCAGCTGGACAGGCCACACGGGGGTAAAGGAACACGACCGTCTTGATGTCCTGGCGCTGGACGGGGACGGTCATCTCCTTGTCGTCGAGCTCAAACGAGACAAAGCCCCAGACACCGTCGAGATGCAAGCGCTCAAGTACGCAGCGTTAGTCTCGCGGTTCACTCGAGACGACCTTGATAGGGTCCACGCGCGATATCGCACTCAGACCTCTGGTCAAGAGGTATCCGCGAGCGACGCGGCAGCCGAACTCGACGCTTGGGCCGAAATTACCGAGGACTCTCTTCGGCTGCCGAAGATCGTTCTCATGGCGACCGATTTCCCTCAAACCGTCACGGCGACCGTCGTGTTCCTGCACCAGCAGCTGGGACTCGACATCAAGCTATTGGTTTTTCAGGCGTATCAAACTGCCAATGATGTTCTCGTCACCGTCTCGCAGCACTACCCGCCGCCCGGGATTGAAGAATTCGTTCTCTCCCCAGAAGTCAACGAGGCGCAGAAAGCGAAAACCGGCAAACACAATCGGCAGCGCGAAGCCAACACCGTCGCGCGCTTGATTGGCGCCGAAGTACTCGAACAAGGCGAACGGTTTCACTTCCATTCAACCCCGGAAATTCTGGCCACGCTCGAAGAGTGGTTTACAAACGAACCCGGACGCAGGTACGCAACCTGGCAGGAAGACTCTTCGTCCCCATTGGTCTGGCAGGCCGACGACCAGCCATACTCACCGACCGGGCTAGCCCGACTCATCCTTGAGCAGGGAGCGGGCAAGATCGTCGTCGCTCTCCAGGGACCCGCCTACTGGGTCAACGAAGCTGGCGAAAGCTTGGTCGACATCGCCAACAACCTGCCTGAGCAGGAAGAGGTACCAGTCGAAAATCACACCGACCGGATGAGTGCGGCGCTGCTCCCACTCTGGGAGGACCTCGACGCGGGCATTCTCGCCCTCGGTCCCGAGGTATCACGCCGCTCGCGAGTGCGCGGCCTGAAGTACTACGGCAAACGCAAGCTCTGCGATGTCACCGTCCACGGCGACCACCTGAGCGTCTACGTCCAAGGACTCAATATCAAGGAGTATCCCGCCACACCATCGAACACGATCGTTAGCGGACGGCCCCAGTACATCCATGCGCAATTGAAGACCTCAGCCGACCATCACGAGATCCTCGGTCTTCTCCAGAAAGGACTCACCTCACAAGGGACCTAATGGCGCAGCCGCGTGATCAGTTCGGAAGATCGAAGATGCTTTCCGCACCCGAATCACGGCACCATCAGGATGGCATGGCTCGTCAGTGAAGAGCGTTTCAGACCTCAGCCCGGAGGTAGGCGTAGACAGTTTCTCGGCTGATCCCAAAGTCTCGAGCAAGAGCAGCTTTCGACACACCGGCGGCGGCCTTCTCACGCAGGTCCGCGGCACGGGCCGCATCCAGTGATGGGGTGCGGCCGCGGTAGACGCCACGTTTCTTGGCCAGGGCGATGCCCTCGCGTTGACGTTCACGGATCAGGGACCGCTCGAACTCAGCAAAGGCTCCCATAACGTTGAGGAGCAGGTTCGCCATCGCGTTGTCGTCACCGGTGAAGGAGAGTTGCTCTTTCACGAACTCGACTCGGACCTTTTTCGCGGTGAGCCGGCGCACGATCGATCGGAGGTCGTCGAGGTTACGGGCAAGGCGGTCCATGGAGTGCACCAGGACGGTGTCGCCCTCTCTAACGAACTTGATCATCTCTTCCAGCTCAGGCCGGTTCAGGTCCTTCCCCGACGCCTTGTCCTCGTACACCCTGTCGACGTCGACGCCATCAAGCTGGCGGACGGTGTTCTGATCGAGGGTGCTGACTCGCACATATCCAACTCGTTGACCCGCCACGGGGCTCCTGCCTGTTCTGTCAGGTTGAACTCTAAGACTCGGCAGTGAGGACTGTCAACTAACAGAAATCGGACCCTATTCGGACGAGACGGCATGCCTGCACCTGACGTCTAGTTGAGGTGTACTCCAACCTGACGTTGGGCACATCGCTCGCTACCAGCTCAGGCGTTGTCGCTGCGCTGGGACTCGCCGCGTAGGACGCCGTTATCGGTGTGGGCTCGCAATGCCCGTTCACGTCCAAGGCCGCGCCCAGGCTTGGACCCCACACGCCGTGTACCTCGAGCGGCAGGACCGAGGACTGCATCGCGCTGGGTGTGGGCCTTAGCCGTCCAACGCTGCGGTTAGCCGGGGCGGTTCGCGGCAGTAACACTGTGCTCGACGGCGAACGATTAGATCCGGGTTAGAAGGGGCTATCTACCGCCGCCCCGCTCCATACGTCCCGATTTTCTCCACCCGCTGGCGAAGGCACCAAGCTTCCAAGACCTCGAGCAACTGCAGTCGTCCGGATCATCTCCGCATTTGCCGGATACCCCCTCTGCAGGACGAGCCACGGCAGCATGAGAGCGGACAGCACTTGCCCAACCTCCTCAACGACGGGCCCAGCGTATGCCCCCGCGTAGACATTGGGATTGTCCCTAACCGCCGTAGCAACTGTTGCTACTTGGGCTGTCGTAAGGGCACGCGAGCCCCTCAGGCGGTCCCATAGTGCGTTCGATTGGATGGAGGAAATAGAGGTGGCCAGTGAGGTCACCATGGATGCGTTGAACTGAGGGGCCAAGCCAGGCCTCTTGGCCGCCCAATCCACGATCAAGGCCGCCACATCCCACCCAGACGCGTTGTCTTGCACCGTGAGAGCCTGCTGTTTACCCAGCGGGCCGTAGGGGTCCTGTCCTGCGAATTTCAGCGCTCGGACTGGCACCCCTCGGCCGAGAAGCCATCCAATCTCTTGGTCACACCATTTGCTGCTGTCAATACCGGGGTACAGAAAGACGACTCCTCCATCAACTGCCTGGAGGTTTGCTTCGATCGAGGCGTGCCAATGGGCGTCAGGTTCGATGTCATCGTGAGCTACGAACAGCGAGATCTTCCACAACCGAAGGTTGTCAGCCACCTGGTGCAGAAAGACCTTCTGGGTCGTGAGGTGGGAAGCAAACAATCGCAAGGGTTCGGGTTCCGCCAAGACACTCTGCGGCGTGGTGGACGCTGTCGAATCGAAGACCTGGGATATTGCCGTATCAAAGCCGATGAGGTCTGACGTATCAAGATCGCGCAGAGCCACGCCCGCTTCCCGCCGCCGATCGCTTTCGGTCGGCTCCCACCCCTGGTCATCACCTAACCAGAGTTCGCGACCGAACTCACGCAATCCAGCCTCGTACATGAGGAGGTTGACGTCATCAACATCAAGGTCAGCTAGGCGTGCAGAGACCGACCTAATGAGCTTCATTTTCTCGATGTCAAAAGACTTTGACTGCATGGATAACTCACCTGAAGGTTGGTGTTGCACTGATGCCGCCTGCACTCCAGGCGGCCACATCTTGTTGACTCGAATGAGTACTCGATCGTCTACTGCACTGGTCGGTGCCTACCGAACATCCTCACCGCCGTCCGGTCTTGATCACGTAGTCGTTACCCAGCTGCGTTCTTTCGCAGCAGGCGGGCCTTCTTGTGCAGGGTGATCGGGGTTACGTCGAGGGTCCGGTTGACGATATTCGCAATGAACGCCGCTGATCGCAGATGTGGCTCTACGAGCTCTTCCTGAATCGTCACGCAGGGAAGCCCCAACAGGGCTCTGTCAATTTCGTCGGATGGAACGTCCTCGACGTCTTCGTTTTCGTCGGGCTCTGGCTCCGGTCCCGCAGGCGTCAGCGGGTTCTCTGGCTCTTCCTCGTCATCCTCATCATCGATCGCCAGGTCGTCCCCGTAGTCCATGAGCAGCAACGACGTGGCGTGATATGCGTCGTCTTCCTGGCCGAGCTTCCCGACGAGGTCGGTGAGCCAGTCGAAGATCAGCGGTTCTTTGACCAGGATGTCCGAACGTAGCGCGATGAGGAATCCGAGAGCGGCCATGGGGTGGCGAAGCCTCAGGTTCTTTGCATCTCCGTAGGACTCTTCAACGCGGTTTGCCGCGTTCTTCCCGTAGGAAGAGTCCATACGCTTCGTGGAGACCAGGATCTCCGGGCCGGTTGCCCAGTCCGTCATGATCACGTCCACTTGCTTGAGGTAGTTTTTGCCCAAGATCGAAGCACTAGATGAGGTCACTCCGCTGATCGAAGTCTTCTTGGTCAATCGCTGTATGAGGATCGCCTTTTCCGCTTTCGGCAGGGCTTCCAGCAACTTTGTGATCGGCACGGGAAGGATGCGTGGGTGACTCGGCCGGGGCCAGACGGCATCGGGTTCGAATCCGGCTCGGCGCAGTTCGTATGCAAGCCAAACGTCTAGTGCGAGGGCGCGCACGCCCGAACGAACGGTTGCCTTCAGGTACAACGGGACGCCAAGGAGGCGCTCTAGCGTGGCGACATCCGGCACATAGTGCCGCTTGTCGTCCACCAGGCGCCACGGGTTGGTGTGGATGCCAAGGGGTGAGGCGTCAGCGATGATGCGGTCGAAGATGACCCATGCTTTGTCCTTGGCGGTGGGCTCAGCCACGTTTACCTCTCGTTGTGCGTCGACGAGTTAGTTCGGCGTGGGCGGCACGAACGTGCTCGATCTCCTCAACTGCCAGGTGTCCGGCATCGAGCAAAAGGGCTTGGTCGACAAGGCGCACTGCTGCGAGGAGCTGGCCGGCTTGAAGCTTTCTGGCGACCCTGTCTCGAATGGCGCGAAGCGCGTCGGCGCGGGTTCTAATCAGCTCGGGTGCCGGCATCATCCACCGGTCGGCTTCTTTGGGTTCGAGTTTCAGAATCCCACCCCCGTAGGCGCGCCCGACCATCTCTGCGTTGAGAAGCGTGATCGAGTTCAACGAAGCCAGTGGCAGGAGTTCTCGGCCCAGGTCCCGAAGATCCTCTTTGAGGTAGACCCCGTGGATGGAGTTCAGGTGGCGGACGCCGGCCAGGTTCGTTGTTAGACGCGGTGTGTCTGCATTCATGCAGGTCAACAGTAGGTCGGCCGGTGCGACGAGCGGCACGCGGTACCAGGTCTTGCGAACCTGGCACTTGTAGGCCTGGTCGACGCCGGCAGCGTGCCCGGCGTCGATGTACGCCTGCGCCTCCGCTGACGGCTTCACTGAGGGGTAGAACAGGCGGGTGGCTTTTCCGTCCTGACCAAGCCTGGTGAGCATGTCATCGGAGAGAACGAGGCCGCGCAGATGTGAGCTGCCTGGCGGGGAAAGTCGCAGTAGCTCGTTTCGGTGGATGCCCAGCTCTTTGATCCGTGCGGGAGACAACGCGAAATACCGGTTGTTACCGGTGACCATCCCGAGAGTCGTATCTCCCCAGGACTCCAAATCGACAAACGACTCACCTGCGACCAACCGTGCCAGGGGCATCGTTGCCGCGGGCGGCACGAGTCCTGCGCCGGTCCATTTGCCGGCGGGGTCGACTGGGGCCCACTGCATTCCGATTTCCAGGTCGGCGAGGCCGGCTGCGTTTTTTGCTTGCCGGATCGTCGCATGGTCCGTGGGGCCCTGGTTGTATCCTTCTGCGAGCAGCAAGACCACGTCGGCTTCGGCTTCTGGAAAGACCTGCTCCTCGAAGAGAACGATCTCAAGGCTGCGGAAGTGATCAAAAAGGAACTGTCGGACCGGAGCGGCGTAGTTCACCGACAAGAGTTCGGCGGGCAAGACGAGGCCAAGCCGGCCACCGTCGCGGAGGATCGACGCACCTTGGATGACGAATGCGGCCCAGCTGGAAGCTAGGCCGGTGAGGGAAACCCCGGCCCGGAGCGCTGCCTCGCGGGAGCGTAGCCGGGCTACGCCTGACCAGTCCTGGTAACGCACATAGGGCGGGTTGCCGATCGCGGCCGCGTACTTCTTCGCTGAATTGACCATGAAGAAGTCGTTGAGTTGGATCTGCGGGCGTCCTCCGGCTTCGCGGACACGGCTGCGGCCGACCTGCGCACTGTGCTTGTGGATCTCCACGCCGTGGACTGTGGGCTCGAATCCCGGATCGTCACTGAGTTCACGAAGCCGGCGGACGGCTTCGACCAGGAACTCTGCATCACCGGCAGACGGTTCAAAGACTGCGTCAGTGGCCTCTCGAAGTGCCCAGTCGGCGATGAACCGAACGATGGGCTGTGGAGTGAAGAAAGCACCGCGCGCTTTGCGCAGCTCCGGCGTATCAGCGGGGTGCGGGGGGGCCAGAGTCACAACTTCATTCTGTCTTACGCCGGGGACACTGGCCTGTCAGCCGCGCTCTTGCTGGCGGCTCGAGAGCCACAGCGCTCAGGCGGGAGCGGGGCTGGACGAGGTGTCCAACCCCGCTCCCAGAGTTACAAGGGCTCGATAGTGATGGTGATTGCGGTTACTGTGACAAGCACAGTGATGCGGAAGCCTGCGTTCATCGGGTCCTCCTTTCTCTCGGGATGCCCCCTCCTGTCTTGCCGGACGAGGGGGCATCTAGCTGATGAGCCAACTGTGGCCGAGCGGTGCTCGGGATGCAACTGCGTCAGACCTCGCTCTGAGCGGTGTGGCGCGACCTGTTTTCGAGGCATCCCGACGTTCTACGCGGTACAACAGTGCGGTTTATGCGGATCGCGAATCCCTTCCGAGCGGTACGTTAACAAGCAACTCTCGTAGCTCTGTACCCCTGTGTACCCCCGTACTGCATGTTGCTCCGCTGAGACCGTCAAGTATCTAGCTGGAGCCACCTGTGGAGACCCCCTCTGAAGCAATCGCAGCGCTCGGAACGTTTACCGACAGGTCAAAGCGGAAGTCCAGCGTGAACTTTCCTATCGAGTACGTGAAGCGCGCGGACGGGACCACGCCGATGGCAGGTCGGCTCTTTCGGTCCAACGATCTTCGGTTGAAACTCCACATGACGCTTGTGATGAGGGCCACGAAAGCTCCGCACACGCTTCCCCGGCTCACTACTCGCTACCTGGCACGGCTGCTGAACGTTCCTGGCGACACAGGGCCCCGCCGGCTCAACGACGCGATGAAGTGGCTTCGAAAAGAAAACCTCATAGCCGACATCACGCTGGCTGATGGCAAAGAGGGAACTCAGCTCCTCCAGCCCGACGGGTCGGGCGACCTCTGGGAAGTCAAAGGAGCGACCCGATGGGTCGGAGTGCCCTTATCGCTGTGGACCAAGGGGTGGATTCTGCAGCTCAACGGGCGTGACCTCGCCGTCCTGCTTGCCCTCCTCGAACTCAACGGAGGGTCTAAGCATCCGCAGGGAGAGATGATGAACGGGCACCGAAAGAAACAGTATGGACTCGCTGACGATACATGGACGAGAGCCACCCAAGAACTTGAAAAACTCGGCCTGCTAAGAACCACGACGGTCGTTTGGGGCAACGAAGAGCACGAGCTGCGCACACGTAAGCGCTACCGGCCAGTCCAGCAAAAGCTTGACGACCTACCGGACTGGTCCGTCACCTAAACGCAGTATTCGCCTGCCTCGCTGGCCGAGGTTCACGCAGAAATGGCGCGACCTGAGCTTGATCCATCCACGGACTATGACGGCTCTCCGGCACTCGATCCCGAGCTGCAGCGCAGTGTCGATGTGAACAAGCGCAATTACCTCACACCTGCGGCCTGGAGCCGCGTGCGTGGGAAGCACGCGGCACCCGAGGGCCGTGAATACAGGGCGTCGACTCCAGAACGAGACCGGGGCCTAGACCTAGGCCGGTGATTCACTTTCAGGCCGATAACTTGCCGTCCCAGGATGCGCGAGGCCGCGTAGTCGTGCGAGTTCCTGGGTGCTGAGCCCCAACCGCTCGCCACCTATGCGCAGGGCTGAGCCTCAGGTCGACGAACTGTTCTAGGTCTGGAGAGCCGCCGTGGACCTGCGGGGCAGCGGCGGTTCTGGGGGTATAGCGACCATTCGGAACGATGGGAAACGGTCCAGTCCGGCGGTAACCTCTGGGGAGTCAGCAATCAGTCGGACGGAGCGGGTTCCCGCGTTCCCGGCCTGCACTGCATCTACAACATGGCCGAAGATCCAGGCAAGGATTAATGTCTGCTTTGCGGCGACCCGAGCGAACGGAAGTAGTCGTGGAATCCCAGGGGGGAGGAAACCAGGCGGCAGGCCAGACGGCAGCAGAGCAGACAACGGCACGCCCGCACACGCCCGGAGCCGGGCGTAGAGCGGCGCCACGGGTCATCCGGGACCTCCGGGGCAACGTCCCCGGACAGGGCCTCATGATCGAGGTGCTCCGCCGCCAAGCGGAATCCGGAGAGATGGTCCCCGAGACCGGCGCCGTGCTGTTGACAGACGCCGCTGTGCCGTGGCGGATCGGCGCGCTCGGAGAGATCCAGGTCGGCGCGCACCTCGCGCAACTCGGCCCGGAATGGACCGTTCTGCACTCCGTTCCCGTCGGGAAGGGCGAGAGCGACATCGACCACGTCGTCATCAGCCAAGCCGGGGTGTTCACCATCAACACGAAACGGCACGCGGGCCAGAAAATCTGGGTCGCCGGGCGCGGGTTCATGGTCGGCAATCACAAGCAGCCGTACATTCGGAAGGCCAGCCAGGAAGCGAAACGCGCGGAGAAGATGCTCTCCCAGGTGACCGGGATGACGGTCCCCGTCTGCGGTGTCATCGCGCTCGTCGACCCGGCCAGCATCACCCGGAAAGCCCCGCCCGAGGGAGACGGTGTCGAACTGCGCATCATCGACTCCCGCGACCTCTGCGCCACCGTCAGCGGTCGCCCCATCTTCAGCGTCGAACAGGTCGCCGTCATCGTCGCCGCGGCAGCGCAACCCGGGACATGGCACGCGGGCCCACACTCCATCGAGGAACCCGCCGAGATCGCCGCCGCCTTCCACGCGCTCAGCGACCGCGTCGTGGACGAGGCGACGCCGCCCGTCATCCTGCGGCAGCGCACCACAGCTTCCCCGGCAACCACGCGCACCCGTCAGCCAACGGCGGCGAAGCCCCGCGCCGCCCGGCCCAGCAAGAGAGCCCAGAAGGCGAAGGAGAAGCGCCAGGCCGAGATCATCAAGCTCGTCGCCATCTGCGTCGGGCTGACCATTTGGTACGTCAGCACCCGCTAGCCGCAGGTTGGCATGTCGAGTGTGCGGCGCGCCCTGACAGAGGACGCCCTCGAGCACGAATCGAAGGCGTCCTAGACGCCTTGCCCGGCCACACCGGCATTCATCACGCCGAGAGTCTTTCGTTCCAGGCCGTGAGCTGCGCCTCCCAGTCGTCGACGCTGGCTCGGAGGTAGCGGACGGACTTCTGGGTGAGAATAACGAAGGCCGGGCCTTCCCCGAGGCCACGTAGTCGTGCGAGTTCCTTGCTACTGAGTCCCAACCGTTCGCCCGCTTGCGCGGGGGTGAGTGCGCGTCGTTGTGGATCCGCGATCGGAGGCCGGCGACGCGTTACTGCCATGAGCGGCACCCCAGCTTGTCTGTCGTGACGGCTGGCATGGTGGGCGGTTCGGTAGACCGGGCCGCTGCGACGGCTTGGATCTTGTCGGGGCGGAACCCCGACCAGTTTGCAGCCCCGATGACGACGACCGGAGCCGACGAGTAGCCAAGCTGTTTAACGGTCTCGACGGCGCTCTCGTCTGTAGCCAGGTCCACTACGACGTACGGCACTCCCGCACCGTCGAGCGCGTGCTTGGTGAGGTCACATTGCTTGCACCCCGGCAGCGTATACACGGTCAGTGAGTCATTCACGATTTGTTCCCTTCTCAGTCCGGCAGACCATCGACGTCAGACAACAGGAGGCCTGAACTATGTCGATATTTCGGCTATCAGCCGATGGCTCGCCATCGACTGGTAATTAAGCCCGTTGTACGCAGCGGAGCGGGAGTCAAGGGCGGCCGTAGGTCGGATTCCGGAGGAATCTGCGGAGCACCCTTTACGCCCGTGGGAGCGGAGTGCAACTCGGTTCCACTGAGAAGCAATTCATGGTCAAAAGCGCATTTGGCCAAACGACAAAGCCCCGCCGAGCTAGACGCTCAGGCGGGGCTTACTGTGTCGGTTGAAGCTAAGGAACTGTCAATCGTGAGGTGTTGGGGTGGCTGCTGCTGCTTTTGCTGCTGCGGCGCGCGTCTTCCGCACCTTGGGTACTGATTGTCCGGGTGCGCGAACGCCCGTTGCGCGGAGACTCTTCTCACTCCATCCGGCGCTCAGGGCCGACTTCCAGGCTGTGGCATGAGTGTTGCCTGCTTCCTTGAGACGAGCCTCTGCCGTCTTGATGGCTTCCTTGAGTCGTGCGTCGGCGGCGTCGTATTCGTTCGCGGCTACAGCTATGGCCGTTACCGCTGCGACACGAGCTGACACGTCGGTTTCAATCAGGGCGCGTGCTCGCGCGGCCACTTTGTCGGTGTTCAGATTTGCTTCACTCATAGAACCGAGATTATCGGCAGAGCCACGCTCTTCCATACAGGCATGATCGGTTGTTCTAGATCCCCATGCCTGTCATCGAGCGCCAACAGGGTGAAACCATTTTTGGAGCAAGCTATAAAGTTACCCTTGGTAACTCGCTTTCGAATTTGGCCGCGGGGCGTCCTCTTCGGCATACTTGTCGTATGGTCCCCCCGGTTTCGGGGGTTCGCTGCGCTGGGCCAAAGGGAGTGGGTGGGACATGAGCGACACGAATGAGGGTCGCCTGTTCGGCCGCAAGCGTCGGAAGAATGCAGACACTCCGCGCAAGAAGTTCTACAGCGTGTACGTCTCTCCGGAGGAGGACGATGAGTTGCAGGCTCGTGCCGTGGTTCGCGACGTGACCGTGCCGCGGTTGTTGTTCGAGTCGGCCATGAGCGCGCACATCGAGACGTCGACCGATCGCAAGATGGCAATCGTTGAGTTGTTCGCGGTGCGGAAGCTCCTCGCCAGCATCGCCAACAATGCCAACCAGCTGGCCCGGTTCGCGAATACGGAGAGCCAGTTCCCCGCGGAGGCTGAGTCGATCATCGCGGAGTACCGTGCGATTGTGCCTCGCTTGTCTGCCGCGATAGATACGCTGGCCGACTCATGATGCCCAACATCACCCGTGGTGGTCAGATGGGTGGCCTTATGGTCTACCTGGCCGGGGATGGCAAATCGAACGAGCACGAGGAACAGCACCTTGTCGCTGGTAATTCGGCCATCGTTACGATGCACGGCTACGGCGTTCTGGACACCGAGACGGCGCTGGCGATTGCGAAGGATCTGGACGAACCGCGGGTGAAACTCGGTGTCGAGGTCACACGCCAGGCACGGCTCACCGACCCGGAAACCGGGGAAACAATCACGACGCGTGTTGCGGCTGACGTGTGGCACTGCTCGCTGTCGCTGCGCGCCGAGGAAGGGCAACTCTCCGACGCGAAGTGGGGAGTCATCGCGCAGGATTTCGTCGACCGGATGGGCTTCACTGAAGCCGGCAGCGGCAAGGCCGACTGCCGTTGGGTCGCCGTGCGTCACGGGCTTTCAACGAATGGTAACGACCACGTGCACATCGCGGTGTCGCTTGTCCGCGAGGATGGCACGAAGGCGCCGACGCACAATGACTTCAAGCGTGCTCAGGGCATCTGCCGTGACTTGGAACGCGACTACGGTCTGGAGCAGTTGGAGTCGCGCGAGCGTGGCATCGGTGAGCGTGGGATCAAGCCTGCCGAGCAGGCACGGGCTCAGCGCACCGGGACTGAGGTCGAGGCTCACAAGCTGGAACGCATCGTGCGTGCAGCGTCTGTGGCGTCCCTTGATGAGGGCGAGTTCGTGCGCCGCGTGCGCCGCGGTGGAGCTCTCGTGCGCCCGCGCTTCGCCGCTGGCCGCGACGACGTTGTGGCCGGCTACTCAGTCGCACTTCGCCCGCAGGGAAAGGAACCTCTGGTTTGGTACGGAGGTGGCCGTCTTGCTCGTGACCTGACCCTGCCCCGCATGCGCGAGGGATGGCCCGACAGTCCTCAGAGTGCCCAGGGCGCAGTCGATGAGTGGAGGGCCACGAGCAAGAACCCGTGGCAGTACCGGCCCGTCGCTCCGGGACGGGAAGAGACGACGCCGGATCCGAAACTGTGGAAGCAGTACACCGACGACATCAAGCAGCTCCGCGTGCAAATGCGGGAGATTCCTTTCGAGGACCGCGCCGGTTGGGCGCACCTGGCCCGCGACACCGCCGGAGCGTTTGCGGCTTGGTCGCAGCGCGTCGAGGCCACGCCTGGACCGTTGGCCCAGACTGCACGCGATCTGTCCCGCACGGCGCAGATCCGCGCGTACGAATCAAAGCCGAAGCCCGCAGGCCGGGTGTCGGTTGCCGGGGCCACGATGATGTTGCTGCAGGCGTCTACGCAGGGTCAGGGAACGATGGCCGAGGCGATCATGCTGCGCCAGCTCGCATCGACTGTGAAGGCAGTCATGGACATGCACACGGCGATCGGTGAGGCGCAGCGCGCGTCGCAACTGGACCGCACGTTGCGGGACCAGTACTCGCAGGTACGCGACCGTCTGCCGGCCATCGTCCGCACCGAGACGCAGCCCGGTAATGCGATGCCGACGCCGGCCGAAAGCCTTGACCCGGAGCTAGCCAAGATCGTCCAGGCAGCCCAGCGCGGCCAGGTCGTCCCCGGAACGGGCACGCCCGTTCCGACGCGCATCGAGTCCCACAAGTCAAAGACCACCGTCACGCCGAACGAGCGCGACGGTCACGACAGATAACGAAGGGTGCATCACACATGACCGATGAATCAGACGGCGTAGGCGAAGCATTCGATGGGCAGATGCGTGTTGCTCTGACCGTGGCCACGCAGATGGCCGAGCGTTTCGCACGGCTCCGCGAGGAGCTGGCCAGGACCGCGCAAGCGCGCACGGAGCAGCAGACCAAGGAGCTGCAAGCGCGCTTTGACGCCGAGCGCAATGCGGCACTAGCCAGCCTGGCTCCGGTGCACAAGCAGGAGTGGTGGAACACAGCCGGCGTCGACGACATTGCCACGGCTTACGAAACAGCCGATGCCTGGCGCACTGTGGATCCGGACATTGCGCGCACGTCCGACCGCATGCGCCAAGAGCTGGCCGACCGGTACGGCATCGACGTGAACAACCTCGACGCCGACCCGGCCGCGGTGCGGGAGGCCCTGAGCCGAGCGCAGCAGGAACGCGGCATCGCCGCGGAGAGCCGAGGACAGAGCGGTAAGGACTACGCCGAGGCGGCATCGCTGCTTACGGTAGCCGACCATTTCGACCGGAGGGCCGAAGAACGCGACCGTGAAGATGAGCGCGCCGAGCACGCCAACGAAGATCCAAATGCGGGGCTTTCTCGGGAGGAATTGACCGGGAGAGCTGACGTTGCTCGTGACGACGCCGCGTACTCCTACGACAGCGCCGAGCGCCGCGGATCGTTCGCGGCCGACATGGAAAAGTCAGGCGTCGACTCCCAGCTGCAGAAGGTTCGCCTCGTTGCCGACCGGGAGAACGGCACCCACCCCGATGCGGCCGTGGCGACCAAGCCAGGCAAGCAGACCAAGGCGCGCAAGAATAACAAAGCTGCCGGCCTGCAGCGGGAACGCGGCGGGCTCAGCCGCTAGCGGGTAGCTGGATCGACAGACCAGCGTTGTTTCGGGAATCGAGTAGGAACGGGCACCAAAAGTACAAATGGGCTGGTTACCGTGTTCCAAAATCAGGTGATTGGGCGCATCGCACGGGGCGTCCGAGAAGCATGTGACCCGATGCTGAAGGTGCCGGAGAGATCGCTGCCTGAGGTCCTAACTGCGCCTACGACTGACTTCGGCGCAAATTAACTTATGTGATGTGCTCGGCCGCCCGGCGTGGGGGAAACGCCGATTGGGAGTGTCCGTCCACGCCGTCCGACTCAGCACGCCTGTCTCCTCGTCGGAGGGTGAGTAGTCCGTCGACGACGCTGAAGGCGATGAGGCTGACGCCGAGCATGGGAAAGAAAAGGCCGAGTGCAACTGCTGCGGCGACTATAGTGGCCGTTCCCCACCGTGGAGTGCGCACGAGCGCTCCGGCGGGTGCTGCTTGAGCAAAACCGCGGGTCGGGCGGCGCTTCCACCACATCAAATAGCCCCACGTCACCATCGCTGCGATGCCTAGGGCGGTGATGATCAGGACAATCTGGTTAAAGAGTCCGAACATCGATCCCGTGTGGGTGTCGATTCCCCAGCGGGCGAGTTTGGCGGTGAGGTTAAAATCGGCGAAGTCGACCCGGTCGGTGGTTAGCAGTGTTTGTCCGTTTATCGCGATGGCGTCGACCTCGGTCGGGAAGCTGTGTTGGATCTCCTGAACGACCCATGCCTGCCCGGCGGACGAGGGAGGACTGATTTCGACGAAGCCGGTGTTGACGTTGACGCGCTGGGCGACGGCGAGCACGGCATCGAAGGTTGCCGGCTTGATCGCTTCCGTGGACGCCTGATCTACGCTGTGTCCGGAGTGATCGCCGGTAGCGGTGTCCGTGGACTCTATGAGGTCGGTTGAGAGGGCGGGCGTGCCGACGTTGAGGGCTGCTCGCAGGTTGGAGACGTTGTGGCCTGCGTATTGCGACCAGGTGATTCCGGTCGCGGAGAGAAAGAGTGCGCCAACAAGCAACCAGATCCCGGTGGATGCGTGCCAGCTGAAGATGCGGCGGTAGCCCTTCACCTTGCTGTCGGGGCGAACCAGATCTTTCTTGGCGCGGGCCCTGCGGATACGGAAGATCCACAGCAAGGCGCCGGCGATGACGACGACGCCCAGCCAACTAGCGGCAAGTTCGCTGTAGAGGCGACCGAACTCTCCAAGGTGCAGGCTGCGGTGGAACTGGTCGATCCAGGTGCGTAGCGGCAGTGCACCGCTGGTGCCGTATGCGGTTAGGTCACCGCGGATTTCGGCGTTCGCGGGGTTGACGAAGATGGCGCGGGTCTCGCTCTCGCCGAGGCCGTCGTCGGTGAACATCACGCGGGTCGTGTCACCGTTGTTCGGCGCTGGCCGCACGGCAACCAGCGAGCCGTCGTCTCCGACAACGCCCTGGGCTGCCAGAATCTGGTCGGCCAGCGGCACGCTTGCCTCGGCTACTGGCACATGCAGTTCGTGCGAGTAAATGGCCTGCTCGAGCTGCGGTGTCGCTGCATACATGGCACCGCTGAGCGCGGCCACAAGGATAAACGGGCCGACCAGGATGCCGGCATAGAAGTGCAGACGTAACAGCAAGGCGCTGAGCCAAGGTTTCCTCGCTTGCTTTACCGGAGATTCGCTGGCGGGCGGAGGCGCGTCGCGGGCAGGGAGGGTGTCGGTCAAGGGTTGCCTTTCCTTGTGGATACAAGAGGGTGTCGCCAATGTCGCCGGTGCTGGTTACGCCCGGCGGGATGGCGATGACCAGCTTCACGGCCTCGTCTTTGTACTCAGGAGTGAACTCCCGATGTGATCTTGCCATAGTGAACGTTCTCTCTTGTGAGGAGTTCACCCAACGGAGTCAGGGCCAGATTGGTTCTTGACAAAAATTCTGTTCATGCAAAGAATCCAGTGGTAAGGCGTCGTATTTGTTTGCTGGCCTTGAGTTGCGCGGGTTGCGTCGAGCAAACGGCAACGATTCCTTGTACTNCAACGATTCCTTGTACTTCTGCATGTTTTTCTCCGAGCATGTTTTCGACATAACCTCCTAGTAAGGAATTTTGATGAATAAGAAGACAGCACTGTGGTGTGTGCCCGCGTTTGCTTTAGGTGTCGCCGTATTGACGAGTGGTCCAGCCTTTGCAGCCACTGGTGACGCGTCCTACCAGGGGACGCTCGATGCGATCAACGGCAGCAATGGCAGCGGCACCGTTTCCGTTGAGGTTTCCGGTGACCAGGCCACTGTCACTCAGACCGTCACGGGTCTGGCCGAGACCTTCGACGGAAAGCCGTACCCGCACGTACAGCACATCCACATCGGCGCGAAGGGGGAATGTCCCACTACGGCAGCTGACACCA
>NZ_SOGK01000053.1:0-15388 GCF_004564305.1 Cryobacterium sp. TMT3-29-2 | reverse complement strand
TGCGCTACATCAAGCCGGACTTCGTGCACGTCTTCGTCGACGGCCGCATCGCAGAGCAGGGCGGCCCCGAGCTCGCCGACCGCCTCGAAGACGAGGGCTACGATCGCTTCCAGACCGCTGAGGTCGCCCGATGAGCCTCGGAACGACCGCCCTGCAGTCGGCGGAATCAACCCTGGGGGCGGCGCGGTTCGATGCCATCCAGGAGGCACTCAAGGACGTGATCGACCCGGAACTCGGAATCAACATCGTCGACCTCGGACTGATCTACGACCTGGGCTGGGACGATGAGAACGATGCCCTGATCATCCACATGACCCTGACCTCGGCCGGCTGCCCGCTCACCGAGATGCTCGAGTCGGAGATCGGCGTCAACCTGGACGGCATCGTCGACCGCTTCCGCATCAACTGGGTCTGGATGCCGCCGTGGGGCATCGACAAGATCACCGACGACGGTCGGGAGATGATGAGCGCTCTTGGATTCAACGTCTAACCAGCCCGTTGCCACCCATCGGCTTCCTCTGACCGAGGTGCGCCGATGACCTATGTGATCGCCCTGCCCTGCGTCGACGTGAAGGACCGCGCCTGCGTGGACGAGTGCCCGGTCGACTGCATCTACGAGGGGGACCGCTCCCTCTATATCCACCCAGACGAGTGCATCGACTGCGGCGCCTGCGAACCCGTCTGCCCGGTCGAGGCCATCTACTATGAAGACGACCTGCCCGAGAAATGGGCCGACTACTACAAGGCCAACGTCGAGTTCTTCGACGACATTGGCTCGCCCGGCGGGGCAGCGAAGTCCGGCGTGTTCCAGAAGGACCACCCGCTCATCGCCGCCCTGCCACCGCAGGTTCCGGCCTGACCCGTGCCTGTTGCGAACGGATGCGACCGAGCACCGTGTCCCGCTGCGACGCGGTCGCCCGTTCGGAACCACTTCGGCAACCCCTGTGTCGGCGTTCGACGTGCGACCCGGTGCGTTTCGGATACCTTGGAGGGTGTGACCCACACCGCCCGCGACCTCGGAGCCGCCACCGTTCGTGCCGCCCAGCCGGGCCTCCTCGCCTGGCGGAACGCCGTGTTCGCGCTCTTCTTCATCTCCGGTCTCGCGCTGGCGACCTGGATGTCCCGCATCCCGGCCGTGCGCGACGGCCTCGACCTTTCGACGGCGCAGGTGGGCATCGTCATCTTCGGGCTCTCGGCCGGATCGGTGATCGGCCTGATCGCGGCGGTCGGGCTGCTCGCGCGACTCGGCGCCCGGCGCGCCATGGTGCTCGGCGTCGCGATCTCCTCGGTCGGGCTCATCACGGCGGGGGTCGGCACGAGCCTGCTGGCATCCACCGAGCTGGTCTTCGCCGGGCTGGTCCTGGTCGGCTTCGGGATGGGCTCGGTCGACGTCATGATGAACGTCGAAGGCGCGGCGGCCGAGCGGGCGATCGGCAAGACGCTGATGCCGCTGATGCACGCCTGCTTCAGCCTCGGCACCGTGGTCGGCGCGCTGGCCGGCGCGGGGGCATCCTTCGTCTCGTTGCCGGTGTTCTGGCACCTGGTCGGGATCGCTCTGCTCGTGCTCGCCACGGCCGTCGTCGGGGTGCGGCACATCCCGGTGCGCACGGAGCTCGGCGACGAGCCGGCCCCGGTTGCGACCGGAGAGTCGGACGTCACGCCGAATGCCGCGCGGGGCCAAGCGTCGGAGGTCGTTTCGGCCCCAGCCGCCCCGGCCGCCCTGCCGCCCTGGCGGGAGCGCCTGCGCGCCGGCCTGTCCGTCTGGGGTGACACGAGGATCCTCCTGATCGGCGTGATCGTGCTGGGCATGACCTTCGCCGAGGGCTCGGCCAACGACTGGCTGGCCCTGGCCGCCGTCGACGGGCACGGGCTGAGCAACACGGAGGGTGCCATCGTTTTCGGAGTCTTCGTGAGCGCGATGACCGTCGGCCGGGTGTTCGGCGGCCCGATCCTGGACCGGTTCGGCCGGGTCCCGGTGCTGCGCGCCTGCGCCGCGCTGGGCATCCTGGGTCTGGTTCTGTTCATCCTGGCGCCGGACGCGTGGCTGCTCTATGTCGGCACGGTGCTCTGGGGTCTCGGCGCGTCACTCGGCTTCCCGGTGGGCATGTCGGCCGCCGCCGACGACACGAAAAACGCTGCCGCCCGGGTGAGCGCCGTCGCCATGATCGGCTACTTCGCGTTCCTCGTGGGCCCGCCCGTGCTCGGCCTGCTCGGCGAAACGTGGGGCATCCTGAACGCTCTGTTCCTGATCCTCGCGCTGATGGTGCTGGCCGGCCTGGCCGCCCCCGCCGCGCGCGAGCGCACCCACGCCCCCACTTCGCCCTCTTCGTCCGCCGCCCCCGCCGCCTAACGAATTCGACGGAGATTTTGGGCTCAGAGGCCAGTTTTGGGCTGCTTAGAGGCAATATCGGCAAAATCTCCGTCGAATTCGTTCCGGGCGGGGCGCGGGAGGGCCGTCGAAGGTGGGCGAACAGATGCCGCGGCGCGGTTAGGCTCGAACCGTGCGCCTTGTGATTGCGAAATGTTCCGTCGACTACGCCGGGAGACTCAGCGCGCATCTGCCGCTGGCCACCCGCCTGCTTATGATCAAGTCGGACGGCAGCGTGCTCGTGCACTCCGACGGCGGCTCCTACAAGCCGCTCAACTGGATGAGCCCGCCGTGCAGCCTGGCGCTGTCCGACCCCGATGACGACCAGACGGATGTCGGCGTCACGGCCGTCTGGACGGTCACCCACGCGAAGACTGCCGACCAGCTCATCGTCAGCATCTACGAGGTGCTGCACGACTCAGCCCATGAGCTCGGCATCGACCCCGGGCTGATCAAGGACGGCGTCGAGGCCCACCTGCAGAAGCTGCTGGCCGAGCACATCCACCTGCTCGGCGACGGCCACACGCTGGTTCGCCGGGAGTACATGACGGCGATCGGCCCGGTCGACATCCTGGCGCGCGATTCGGCGGGCGGATCCGTGGCCGTGGAACTGAAGCGGCGCGGCGACATCGACGGGGTGGAGCAGCTCACGCGCTACCTCGAGCTCATGAACCGCGACCCGCATCTTGCGCCGGTGATCGGGGTTTTCGCTGCACAGATCATCAAGCCGCAGGCGCGCACCCTGGCCGAGGACCGCGGCATCCGTTGCCTCGTTCTCGACTACGACGCCATGCGCGGACTCGACGACACACAGTCGAAACTCTTTTAGGAGCTGGCGGCCCGCGCGAAAGCTCATAAGGCTCTTCTTCTTAAGATTTATGCGGGAGTCCGCGTTCGGAGCCCTAGGATTAGCCTGTGATTTCGACATTGACTCGCACGTGGAGTGCCATACTTTTTGACCTTGACGGAACGATCGCCGATTCCGCCCCGGCCATCACCAATTCTCTCGCTCGCACCTTCGCCGTGCTGGGCCGCCCGGTTCCCACCGACGCGGAGCTCACGGCCTACGTGGGTCCGCCCCTGCTCGCCGCGTTCAGCGAATACGCCGGGATGACCCCGGAGGAGGCCGTCGAGGCTCTCGCCGTCTACCGCGCCGACTACCAGGAACGGATGCTGGACACCGCCGTCTACCCGGGCGTCGCCGGGCTGCTCGAGCGCCTCCACGAGGCGAAGATCCCGATGGCCCTCGCAACCAGCAAGCCCGAGCACCACGCGACCGCCGTGCTCGAGCACTTCGACTTGGCAAAGTACTTCACGGCGATGGTGGGCTCCTCCGATTTGGAAACCCGCAGCTCCAAGGCCGACATCGTGGCCGAGGCGCTCGCGCGACTCGGCGCCGTCGGAGCCGACGTCGCCACCCCCGTCATGGTCGGCGACCGCCGGTACGACGCCGAAGGGGCTGCCGCGCACGGCGTCCCGACCATCCTCGTGGAGTGGGGCTACGGCTCCCCGACCGAGGCCGTCGGCGCGCACGCGACCGTCTACTCCGTCGACCAGCTCACCAAGCTGCTGCTCGGCTGACCTCCGCGTTCCTCCGCTCCCCGACGCTCCCTCTCGCCCCCTTCCGCCCGCTTCCGCCCGCTTTCAATCGCGTCCACTTGCGTCCAATTGAGGGAAAGGCACCTTCGTTTCGACGACGAGGGTGCTTTTTCCGCAACTCGGCCGGGTTGGCCGGACGGTTCCGTGAGCGGGTCCCGCGAGCTCGGCGGGTCCGTGCTGCGCCCGGTGGGCGCACCCACTCTCTCCGGGCGCACTGCTCTCCCGCTAAGCCGCCGCCGCGTGCGAAACTGGCCTTCGCGCAGCATCCGTTCACAGCGACGGATGCCCGCCGAGAGGACACGCAATGGACGCCACCGAATGGGACACCCGCTACCGCCTCGCCCGTGAGGCCCGGGCCGGCGAGGCCGGACGCCTCTGGTCGGCGGTGCCGGCGCAGATCGTGCAGGACACCGTGAGCCCGTTCACGCCGGGGCGCGCCCTGGACCTGGCCGCCGGCGACGGCCGCAACGCGATCTGGCTGGCCGGCCACGGCTGGACGGTCACCGCGGTCGACTTCTCCGCCGAGGCCATCGGCCAGGCCGGCGCGCACGCCGCCGAGGCCGGCGTGGCGGTGGACTGGCAGGTCGGCGACGCCACGACCTGGGACCCGGCGGGCGAGGGCTTTGACCTGATCACCGTGGTGTACCTGCACCTGCCCGAGCCGGGACTGCGCTCCGTGCTGGCCCGCGCCGCCGGGTGGCTCTCCCCCGGCGGGCACCTGGTCGTGCTCGGGCACGACCGGGCCAACCTTGACACAGGGGCTCCCGGGCCGACCAACCCGGACATCCTCTACACGCCGGAGCTGCTGCGCTCGAGCATTGACCCCGCGAGCCTCGGTGCCTGCCGCGTCGTGCGTTGCGAGACCGTCCGCCGCGACCTCGCCACCGACCCGGAGGGCCCCCGGGACGGCGCCGGCGCCACGTTCGCCCTCGACACCCTGCTCGTCGTCGACGCCTGACGCCGAACCCACTGACCGAGTACCCCCTGGGGTATACTGACATCCTGCCGCATACGCACAAGGGAGCCCGATGTCCACCAATCCGGATGCGCCAGCGCCGGTGACCCCGGAGGCGAGCCCCGTGCCCACACCCGCCGACCACACGCCGTTGCAGCGCACGGTCGTGCGGGTGCTGATCGCCGGCCAGATCCTCGGCGGGATCGGCATGGGTGCCACGCTCTCCCTCGGCGCCCTGCTGGCCGCCCAGCTTTCCGGCTCCAGCGCCTGGTCCGGCATGGCCGCAACCATGAGCACCCTCGGCGCCGCCCTCGTGGCCGTTCCGCTGGCCCGACTGGCCCAGCGCCGCGGGCGCAGCCGTTCCCTCGCGACCGGTTCCCTCATCGCCGGCTCGGGGGCTGTTCTCGCCATCACCTCGGTCGCGATCGACGTCTTCCCGCTGCTCCTGCTGGCGCTGATGCTCCTCGGCGCCGGCTCGGCGACGAACCTGCAGGCCCGCTTCGCAGCGACCGACCTCGCGAGCACGCGGTTCCGGGCGCGTGACCTGTCCATCGTGGTCTGGTCCACGACCATCGGCGCCGTGCTCGGCCCCAACCTATTCGGCCCCGGCGAGGTCGTGGGCGAGGCACTCGGCCTGCCCCCGCTGACCGGCGCCTTCGCCTTCTCCCTGATCGCCACGCTCGGCGCGGCCGTCGTCTATACCGTCGGCCTCCGCCCCGACCCGCTTCTCACCGCCCTCGCCGCCCGCGAGGTGGACCCCTCGGACGGCACGCGGCGAGGCGGCCTGGCCATCGTGCGCGCCAACCCACAGGCCCGCTTCGCGGTGGCCGTGATCGCCCTCAGCCATGCCACCATGGTCGCCCTGATGTCGATGGCCCCGGTGCACCTGCGCGACCACGGCGCCACCCTGACGCTAGTGGGCCTGACCATCAGCCTTCACGTGGCCGGCATGTACGCGCTCTCGCCGGTCTTCGGTTGGCTGGCCGACCGCCTGGGACGGATGCCCGTCATCCTCCTCGGCCAGGGCCTGCTGCTGGCCTCGCTGGCGATCTTCTGGCTGGCCGGGGAGTCGCAGACCGCCATGACCGTGGGGCTGATCTTGCTCGGACTGGGCTGGTCGGCATCCGTCGTCGCCGCCTCAGCACTGATCGCCGAGGCGGTGGACGTGCATGACCGCGCCGCCCTGCAGGGCTTCTCCGACCTGTCGATGAACGGGGCCGGCGCCCTCGGCGGAGCCCTGGCCGGTCTGATCCTGAGCGCCATCGGCTACTCCGGGCTCGGCCTGGTCACCATGGTGCTGGCGGTCGTCATCGTCGTCTGGTCGGCCGCGCGCGGCACGACCCCCCGGCCGGCCGTGCGCTAGCCGAGTCGCTCATCGCAGGCGGAGTGCCGCGCCCGGCGGCGAACGAACGGCGGTGAACGAACGGCGGTGAACGAACGGCGGTGAACGAATTCGACGGGGATTTTGCAGTGAAAGCGCTCTCTTCCACCGTTCAGGCCTGATTCGGCCAAAATCTCCGTCGAATTCGTTCGGGCCGGTGTGGCTACGGAGCCTCGGACTGGACCGGCGCGTCGGCGTGAACGACGGCCCGCCAACTCGACGGCCCGCCAACTCAACGGCCGGCCGACGCGCTGGCCGCCCGATCCACTAGCGAACGGATGCCGGCGCCGGCTGCCTCTCCGCTGCCAGCGCGAGCAGCGCGGGAATGCCGACCGGCTCCTCCGCCAGCAGAGGAACCACCGCGAGCCGCGGGGCGCGCTTCTCGTGCACATGCTCGAGCTCGGGAAGCTCGTTCCGGGCCCGCTCGAGCAGCAGCGGGCTGGTCGGCGCCGCCGCGGCGATCGAGTTGTTCACGATCCACGCCCACGGCGTGATGCCGGCGCGCTCCAGGTCGTCCTGCAGCTCCGCCGCCTCGAGTACGGGCGTGGTCTCGGCGAGGGTGACCAGGATCACCTTCGTCTGCTCCGGGTCCTGCAACCGCATCATCGGCGTCGTCAGACGGATGCCGTCACCCAGCTGCCGGGCGACCTCACGGTGGTACGACCCGGTCGCATCCAGCAGCAGCAGGGTGTGACCCGTAGGCGCGGTGTCCATCACGACGAAGGTGTTCTTCGCCTCCCGGCTCACGCGGGAGAAGGCCTGGAACACGGCGATCTCCTCGGTGCACGGCGAGCGCAGGTCCTCGCGGAGCATGGCCTGGCCCTGTGCGTCGAGCTGCGCGCCCTTCGTTCTCATGACCCGCTCGGTGTAGGCGGCGATTTCGACGGCCGGGTCGATCCGGGACACGGTCAGGTGCGGCAATCCGCCGGCCAGGGTGTCGTCGAGGTGCGCGGCCGGGTCGGTCGTGGTGAGGTGCACGGGCAGCCCGCGTTCCGCAAGGCTGACGGCGATGGCCGCCGCGAGCGTGGTCTTACCCACGCCGCCCTTGCCCATCAGCATCACCAGGCCGTGGCCGCCGGCCTCGATCTCGTCGACGAGGGCCGAGAGCGGGGCCCCCGGAACGGCCATGTCGACGGCGGCGGCGACCGGCGCCGAGACGACCTCCGGCTCCAGCAGACCGCGCAGCGCGGCCAGGCCGACCATGTTGGTGCTCTTCAGCTCCACGTAGTCGGTGGGCGCCGAGCGGAGCCCCTCAGGTATCTCGGCGAGCGCCTGCTGCTCCCGCGCCCGGATGGCCGCGAAGAGCGGATCGGCCGCTGCCCCGGCAGGCGTGGCCGTGCCTGAGCCGGCACCCGGGTGCGCCCGGGCCGGCAGGATGCCGTTGACCACCAGGTGCTGGCGCTGCATGCCGATGGCGGCCAGTTCGGCCTGGGTGCGCGCCGCCTCGCGCAGGGTGGAGCCCTGGGCGCGCGCCACGAGCACCAGCCGGGTGCGTGCGGGGTTGGCAAGCGCGGCCACGGCGTCGGCGTAGACGACGCGCTGTTTCTCGAGGCCGGAGAGCGGCCCAAGGCAGGATGCGTCGCCCGTGCCCTCGGTGAGGAAGTCGCTCCACGACCCGGGCAGCTGCAACAGGCGGATGGTGTGCCCGGTGGGGGCCGTGTCGAAGAGGATGTGGTCGTACGCGGCCGTCCACGCGGCATCCGTCAGCAGGTCGGTGAACTCGTTGAAGGAGGCGATCTCGGTGGTGCAGGCGCCCGAGAGCTGCTCCTCGATGGTGGCCACCTCGGCGGCCGGCAGCAGTCCGCGCACCGGGCCGACGATGCGTTCGCGGTATTGCTCGGCCGCCTGCTCGGGGTCGATCTCGAGGGCCGACAGGCCGGGCACCGCCGCGATTGGGGTGACCGTGTTGCCGATGCTCACCCCGAACACCTGACCAACATTGGAGGCCGGATCGGTGCTGACCAGCAGCACGGATGCCCCGGCCTCGGCGAGGCGCACCGCGCTCGCGCACGCGATGGAGGTCTTGCCGACCCCGCCCTTGCCGGTGAAGAAGAGGAAGCGCGGGGCGTCGGCGAGGAAGCGCAGGGTCGTCATGATCAGCCCTAGCAGCAGCCGCCGGTGCCGCAGCAGCCGGCTTCGGCACTGGCCTCCGCACCCGCACCCGGTGTGGCCGACGCCATGGCGAGCAGCTGAACCGAGCCCTCAGGCTGCAGGGCGGCGAGGTGACTGGCCGCTCCGGAGTCGGATGCGGTGTCAGCGGCAGTGTCAGCGGCGGTGTCGGCAGCCGCCAAGCCGGTCCAGCTCACGAGCTCGGAACGGGTGGGGTAGCGGCCGGTGAGCACGGTGGCTCCGTCCACCAGCGTGACCGGCAGTCCCTCCTGGCCGACGGTGTGCAGGAACCGGCGGGCCACCTCGTTCTCCACGAAGGCGAGCGGCTCCTGGGCCAGGTTGAACCGTGCGACGTCGCCGCCGTTCGCGCGGGTGAAATCGAGGTCGGCGGAAAAGGAGACGAGCGCCTGGTCGATGTCGACTCCGCAGATGCCCGTGCCGCAGCAGAGTCCCGGTTCGAAAATCTCGATGTGTGCCATGGGTGACCATCTCCTAGGCCGGCATCCTGTGGGGACGACTTGTCCGTGATGACGGTCCTCACAGTATATCGATGGTTATCGATATTGCAGAGGGCAACTCCGGTTCGGCGGCGACGAATGGATGACGCATTTGCGGGACATCCGCGGATCCATCACTGGCTGCGAGTGTTTGCGAAGGTGGAAAGCAGCTCCCCGATGCGATGATCGCGATCAAAGGGGTGCCGAAGTGGCATTGCCGTGTTCAGCCGATACGTGTTGCGGCGACCCTCGCGTTCGCGGTTCAGGTAGCCCGCCTCCTCCAACTCGGTGACGATGCGTTGCGCCGCTCGCTCAGTGATACCCACCTGAACGGCCACGTCGCGTAGGCGCACGTTCGGGTTGTCCGCCACGCACAACAACACGTGGGCGTGATTGGTCAGAAACGTCCAGGTCGCCATGCTCGATTATCTCCCGCCGACGAGCTTCTCCGTACACATAATTCTCGACACTCAACATGTGCTATGTTTTTCCTGTTTTGTAAGTCATGTTTTCGAGAGGTGCCGATGCCTGATTGGCTTGTTGTGGGTGGTGTGACCGTGACGCCGTGGATCGCGGGGCTCTCGGCCGCGCTCCTCGGCTGGGCGGGGGCGAGCGGAGACAGGGTTGCCCGCGTGGCGGCGACCGTAACCGGGGTCGGGTTCGTCGTGAGTGTCGCGGTCGCCATCGCATCCGTTGCCGCACCGCACCAGAGTGAGCAGGTGGCATTCGGGTCCACCGCCGTGCACCTGGATGCCTTGGCGATGATCCTGTCGATGCTGGTGCTTGGACTCAGCGCACTGATCCAGGTCTTCGCGATTCGATACCTACGGGGTGATCTCCGGCAGGTCTGGTTCGTCGTCGCCGCCAACCTGCTCACCGGCTTCACCGTGTTGATGGTGTGCGCCGGGTCGGTGGCCCTGTTCGCTGTGGCCTGGATCGGGGTGGGGGTGGCCCTCGTCGTACTCCTGGCAACCTATCGGCCGCTTTCGCAGGCCCGCGACGGGATCCGGCGTACCGGAACCCGGTTCCTGATCGCCGACACTGCCTTCTTGGTTCCTGTCGCCGTTCTGCTGGTCACCGCGGGAGGAGATATTCCCCTGGATCAGCTTGGAGCGGTCGCGGCG
Organism: Cryobacterium sp. TMT3-29-2; assembly: GCF_004564305.1. Lineage (NCBI taxonomy): Bacteria > Bacillati > Actinomycetota > Actinomycetes > Micrococcales > Microbacteriaceae > Cryobacterium > Cryobacterium sp. TMT3-29-2. The sequence continues at coordinate 5,355 of NZ_SOGK01000053.1, read as the reverse complement.
ACCTTGCCACTGCCGCTCCAGTTGACCTGCGCCGCGCTGCTCGTGGTCTCGGCGTTGGCTCGCTCCAGCCAGATCCCCTTCCAGGGCTGGCTCCCGTTCACGTTGGCGGCGCCCACCCCGGTGTCCGCCTTGATGCACGCCGGCGTGGTCAACGCCGGTGCGATACTGCTGATCCGCTTCGCGCCGGCCATCGCGCAGCACCAAGCCGTCATGATCGGGGTGTTTATGGCCGGCGCCGTGACCCTGGTCTACGCATCGGCGGTGCGCCTGGTCCGGCCGGATGTGAAGGGGAGGTTGGTGTTCTCGACGATGGCGCAGATGGGGTTCATGATCATGGCCTGCGGTTTGGGTGTGTTCGCGGCGGCAATCTTCCATCTGGTTGCCCATTCCCTCTTCAAATCTACCCTCTTCCTCGGGGCCGGAATGGGGGTGCGCCAGCACGCCGTCGACCGGGACCTCCCACCCCGACAGATCTACTCGCCGTTCGCACTGGCTGCAGCCGTGACCCTGTCGGTACTGGTGCCGTTGGCAGCGCTGGCCGCAGCCGAATGGGCGTTCTCGCCCCCCGTGTCAGCGGCCAGTACCGCTCTGCTCGTATTCGTTGCCGTGACCGCCAGCGTCGCTCTGGGCACAGCACTGAGCACGAACTTCTCGCCCCGAACGTTCCTAACCGGCACGGCATCAACAGTGGTGCTGATAGTCGGATATGTGGCCCTCCTGCAGCTGTTCACAGCGGCACTGGAGCCCGAGACCACCATCAACGCCGCCCCCGCCTGGCTACTCGCCGTGCCCACCGTCGGCCTCATCGCTGTCCAACTGCTCTCACGCAACCCGCATCGACTCGCGCACCTGCGTGACCGCGTGTACACCACGGCCGTGACGACCACCCTTCCCCGTCCGCCGGCTCTTCCCCGCCCGAAAGCTGCCCCCCGCCCGCCTGTGACCACAGGAGTGTTGTCATGAATTTGATTCTTCGCGCCCAAGTGGCCACGGCGGCACACGACATTGTGCCGTCCTGGCCGGTGGAGTCCTTCATCGCCGTAAATCCTCTCGCAGGCCACGAACCTCGCCCATTCGAGACCGCCGCCACTCCGGGCGTAATCCTGACCCGATCCCGGGACTCCTACCTCGCCGACGCCGATCGTGGCCGCATCGTCGATGCCGATCTCGAAGCAGCCCTGGTCGAGCGTGTCCCCGAACTCGCCGGGCAGCTCACCATCGGCGGGAAAAGCGTATCCGCGTTGAGCGTGGCGATTCTGGATCTGAAGACCACGCAGTGGAATTCCCCCGCCGCAGCCGAACCGTCGGCACTTTGGCTTGACGAGTATCTGGCCAGCTGGGTGTCGTCCTACCTGAACCCGGACCCGCTCTGGGCCATGCCCCACAAGCAGCACGGCTTCTACCGGGCGTGGCGAACCCTGGCCCGCCGGGACCCGGCACTCCCCCGAACGGCGCGCCGGACGGTGGTCGAGCTGCCCGTCGAGCCCGACGCCGCACTGGCGTGGGCCCTGGTCAAACTCGGAGTTCCGGCGGAGGCAGTGATGCAGACCCTCCGGACCGAACTCCAACACCTGCCGGGCTGGGTCGGCCACATCAAATGGCGGGCCGAGAAGATCGGGGACATCGACCTGCTCTCCTACCTGGGCGTGAGATTGACCCTCCAAGCCATCCTCGGCCTGACCGGCCTCCCTTCACCACGCGGAGTCGTCGGAGCCGACGAGACCCCGTCGGCCCTCTGGCACCGGGCCGAGCACGTCGCCCGGTCCATCGGAGGCAGTCGAGCAGACCGGGACGACATCGCGGCAGTGAGCCGGGTCTTAGCCACCCATCCGGTGCCCGACCACGCGTTGACCTGGCAGAAGGCCTATGAACTGCACTACCTCGCCACCCTGGTGGACACCCTCAGGGACACCGACCCGTTCACCCTTCGTCCCCAACTGCAACTGGTGATGTGTATCGACCCCCGGTCCGAAGGAATGCGGCGTCACGTCGAGGTCCTCCCTGGATTGGAAACGTTCGGTTTCGCCGGATTCTTCGGCGTCCCCGTGCGCTTCTCCCGGTACAAAGCCCGAGGAGCCATCAATTCGTTGCCGGCCCTCCTGACGGCCCGGCACCACCTCACCGAACACCCGACCCACCCAGCGACGGCTGAAGACCACATCATGCGCGGTCGCACCCGGGACGCGCTCCGGCGGTCTACCCACCGTGCCGACTCCGGCACAGTGACACCCTTCGCCTTCGCGGAGGTATCCGGTTGGCTGTACGGCGCCATCAGCGTACTGCGCACCCTCGCCCCCACGATGCAGGCACGCATCCACCAATTCCTGACCCCGGCGACGGCCACGCTCCCGAGTGACGTGACAGTCGCCGAGGCGTTCACGCTGGACGAGCGGGCCGCGATGGCTGAAACTGCGGTGCGGATGATGGGCATCACCCAGTTCGCCCCTCTGGTCGTGCTCGCCGGCCACGCATCCGAGTCGATGAACAACCTCTACCAGTCAGCGTTGGATTGCGGCGCCTGCGGCGGCAACCCCGGGGCGGCCAACGCCCGCGCCTCCGCCGCCATCTTCAACGACCCCGCCGTACGCGCCCTTCTGGCAGCCCGCGGAATCGACATTCCCCCCGACAGCTTCTTCATCGCAGCCGAGCACAACACCGTCACCGACGCCGTCACACTCCTGGACCAGCACCTCATCCCGCAGAGCCACGTCGATGCAGCGGACACCTTCGACCGGGCCCAGCACACAGCCGCAAAGATGCTGCTCAGAGAGCGCGCCCAGGACCTACCCGGAGCATCCCCACACTCCCCCGCCCGAGTCCAGGGGCGCGCCCACGACTGGGCCGAGGTGTATCCGGAGCTGGGGCTGGCCGGAAACGCCGCCATGATCATCGGGCCACGTCAAATGACCCGCGGCGTCAACCTGGACCGGCGCGTGTTCCTCCACTCCTACCAAACAGAGTTGGACCTGGACGGTGCCGCGTTGGAAACGATCATGACCGCGCCCTTGATCGTCGCCCAGTGGATCAACCACCAGTACTACTTCTCCGCCCTCAACCCCGCCACCCTCGGAGCCGGAACCAAAACCATCCACAATGCCGTTGGCACCATCGGAGTCCTCGCCGGCCACGCGGGCGACCTGCGCCGCGGCCTGCCCTGGCAATCCGTCGGCCTCGGCGACCAACTGCTCCACGAACCGATGCGCCTGACCGTCATCATCCAGGCGCCCCTGGGCAGCATCGGCCGCATCGTCTCTGGCAACCAGGTGCTGCGCAACCTGCTCGACAACGACTGGATCACCCTCACCGCACGCACCGACCCCGCAGCCCCCTGGCACCGCTACACCCCGTACGGCTGGACGACCACCCCTACTGCACTGAAAGGAACACGACCATGAACAATTTGACCCAGATGACCCGGCTGGAGGTTGTCGTGCCCGCCCGCGACGCCCCCGCAATCCGCGAACTGATCACCTCCGCCGGAGCCACCGGCTACACGTCCGTGTCAGGGGTGTCCGGAATCGGACACCACGGCCAACACTCCGGGGCCTTACTCTTCAACGAATACGACACCCTCACCATGCTCATAACCGTCCTCCCACCCGCCAACGCCGGCGAACTGATCGACGCCGTGCAGCAACTTCTCAGTACCTCCAGCGGTGTCATGTTCGTCTCCGACACTTACGTCTCCAGGCCCGACTACTTCCAATGACCTGCCCGCGCACGGCTTACTCCGGACGCACGATCACCTTCGCCACGATGCACGGCAAAGAACTGCTCGCTCAGGACACATTCCAGAACACCCTGGGCGCGAACGTCACCGCGGCGGCGGGCCTCGACACCGACCAATTCGGAACATTCGCCGGCGACATTCCCCGACCCCTCAGCCCACGCGACTCAGCCCGTGCGAAAGCCCGACTCGGCATGCACCTGGCCGGAACCACCCTCGGGCTCGCCTCCGAAGGCACCTTCACCTCCGGATTCGGACTCCTTGTGGAGAACACTGAAATTCTCATCTTCATTGACAACACCCTGGGTCTGGAAATTGTCGAAGGCAGCGTCACCACCTCGCCAGTAGCCGGAGGACGGCGCATCACCAACGCCCGCGAAGCCCTGACGTTCGCGTCCGCTATCGGCTTCCCGGACCAAGGCGTGATCCTACAGAGCGCACAGAACGACCGAACATACGCCCACAAAAACATCACCCAATTGGAAGTACTCGGCGACACCACGGAAGCGCTCCTGAAACAGCACCACTCCGTTGTGATCCTTCCGGACTACCGTGCCCACAAGGCGCCGTCCCGAGCCGCAGCCATCCGGGCGCTCTGCGAAAAAATGGCCCAGCGACTCGCAACAGAGTGCCCGCGCTGCCGGGCGCCCGGGTTTGGCCACACCAACGTTGAACACGGCCTGCCCTGCTCCTCCTGCGGATCGGCAACCCAAGTAATCGCAGCCGATATCCATGGCTGCGGCCGGTGCACTCACCAAACCCGAACACCACGACGTCACGCCCACGCCGACCCGGAATGGTGCGACCACTGCAATCCATGACATGGCACCCTCACGCTGGAGGCACTGCACCAGCAGCGGTGGCACGCCCATCAGCTGGAGTCGCCGCATCGACTTCAGATTCCGTGTCGGTGTAATCGCCGCACCTTGAGATTCCGGGGTTCGCTGGAGGCGCTGAGGTCACGTCCCCGTATCGGCGATTCCGAGAGACTTTTGCTGAGACGTGGGTCACGACCTAACCAGGTATGAGCTCGGTAGCGAAGCCACTCCGTCAGCGTTGTTGTTTGCACGGCTTCGTGGGTGGCGCTTGCAGATTGGCTCGATGAAGCTCTGACGATGCTCGCCTGGGTCTGTTCACGTCGCCTCAGATTGGTTCTTGACAAGAAGGCCGTTCACGCAAAGTATCCAGGGGTAAGACGTCGTATTGGTTTGCTGGCCCGTAGTTGCGTGGGTTGCGTTGAGCAAACGTCAACGATTCCTNCAACGATTCCTTGTACTTCTGCATGTTTTTCTCCGAGCATGTTTTCGACATAACCTCCTAGTAAGGAATTTTGATGAATAAGAAGACAGCACTGTGGTGTGTGCCCGCGTTTGCTTTAGGTGTCGCCGTATTGACGAGTGGTCCAGCCTTTGCAGCCACTGGTGACGCGTCCTACCAGGGGACGCTCGATGCGATCAACGGCAGCAACGGCAGCGGCACCGTTTCCGTTGAGGTTTCCGGTGACCAGGCCACAGTCACCCAGACCGTCACGGGTCTGGCCGAGACCTTCGACGGAAAGCCGTACCCGCACGTACAGCACATCCACATCGGCGCGAAGGGGGAATGTCCCACTACGGCAGCTGACACCA